>NZ_JBFMKP010000019.1:0-128680 GCF_040786235.1 Aquimarina discodermiae | reverse complement strand
GAGGTAATAAACTTAACTGATCTTGATCATAGGTCTTAAAAACTACTTTTCTACTCATTCTTAAAGTTAAAAAATAACTCAAAAATCTACAAAAAAAAGACTGCCTTTTTAGACAGCCTCGTTTCTATCTATGATGTTTGTTCTTGTCTTTGACCGCACGAGCGAGACGCTCGCGCTAGCGGGGGCATTTATGATACAAGATATTGCAAGAAAACATAATTTACAGGAAGATTATCGTAGTACTTTACGTAGATTGACTAGATATACTACTACCGATTATTTTAGTTACCAAAAAGGACTAAGTGGTTTCTATGACAAAGAAATTATTTCAGATTAGGATACTTTTCTACAAAACATAAAAAACCACCTCGTTACAAGGTGGTTTAATATTAGATGTTATTCTTTGCACATTACGCCATTAATACGCTCACTAGGTGGGTCTCCTTTTATATTAGATGTATAATAAAAACAATTACCTTTTACTTTTATAATTTCAACGATTATACCACCAGCCTTATTAATTCCTTTTTGAAAATCAGTTAGTTCAATTTCATATTCATCATAAGTTAACACATAACTACATGGGTTCAACCATTTTAATCTTGAATATGATGTTACTATACCATCATTAATTTCTTTTTGAACATCTCCATTTCTTATAATTTTGTAAGGTTTAGTATCTTCTGTATCTTTTGGTATAACAAAATTACCATCGCTTAATCCTGTACAATTTAATTGTTGGGAACAAGAGAACAAAACACCTGAAATTAATGTAAGTAATATTAATTTATTCAACTTATACTGATTTTATGATTATTAGATACACATGCTTCTTTATAATCCCAAAAACCATCATTAACACCTTTATTTAAAACATTAATAATATGAGAGTAATTTACTTCTTTAGGAACATTAATTGCTATGTAATTAGGTAAATGACTACCCTCCCAATCGCAGTTTAAATCTTCAAATCGTTTCCCTATCTGCTTTTGTGTTGAATCATTAAAAATAACTAATTGTAGTGTACTGTTTCCTGATTCATTTATTAAAGCATCAAAATATAAATCCTCTCCATCTTTTTCAACGTTAATTAAATCTTCGTATGCTATATTATTTATAAAGAAAGGAATATTATCTATTTTATAATACTCACTTTCTTTAATAGCCCATAAACTTTCTATTTTAAACTCCTCTTCTTCTTGATAAACAAAAAGAACTTTACTTCTATTTATACTATGATCCATTTGGCAATTTATCACTTTTTTCTCTATTACATGAACGACAAAGTACTTGACCATTATCTGGGTTTCCTCTACCTCCATTAGATTTAGGGTTTATATGATCTACTTGTGTTTCATTTCTGGGTGGAGTAACTCCTTTTTCAGACTTTTTAGCTGGAACTGTTTCCGTCTTACAGTTTTCACACTTTGTCTTCCCTCCATTTTTCAGTTTATTTTGGTCTTTTACTACTTCTTTTCCTGCTTTAGTAAAGTCCTTACCCGATCTATCAACTTTATTAAGTTTTGCCGCTCTTTCTTCAAGCTTTTGAGCATCTATGGCAACTTCAACAACTTCATCCGCTCCTTTACTAACTATCTTACCAACTACCTTACTAATAGCATTAATAATCGCTCCTCCAATTTTAGTAGCAGCAACACCTGCAATAACAATATCTTCTGGACCAGGTATCAATAATGACAAACCTGCTAATGCTCCTTTTCCTTCTGCACTTCCTTGTTGAATATACTCATCTGAAGTTATATTACCACTTAACAGTTGTTTATCTCTATATCGCTGACGTGATTCAAAACTAGAGTTCTCTAATCCTTCTAATTCAACACCAGAACCCAATTTATTCTCTTGGAAGGCATAGGTAGCATTATATACATAGTCCTCTGATAATGGGTCAATCTGCCAGAACCTACCAATACTACGATCACTAATACGATACTTCCATTCATGCGTATTTAATCCTAAGTCTTCGGTTAATTCCTGCCCTTGAAAGGTCTTTAAATTATTCTTAACATTCCTAATAGTAGTATTTACGCCTTCCCATTGCATACCAAAGGGATAGTAGTTTTGCTCTCTACGTATTTCTTCTTTAGTAACTACACCATCTTTATTGTCATCAGCATAAGTGATTCTAGTATTTTGCCAGATATCTCTATGCTCATATACATAAGTAAATGTTCCATTATCTTCCTGCTCGATGTATCCCTCAGGATGAGTTATAGATTTCAAAGAACCATTCTCGTATACAAAGTTACCATTATATTCTATAGTAGTAAAATTCCCTTTATCTACAGCAGTCTTCTTAAGTTTTATACCTTTAGCATTATAGATATATTGTACATTACCTTCATGTTCTGGATTTGTAACATCTATTTTTGTAGGTAGATTAAAATGATTATAGCTTACATTAGTAATCCCTTTGTTTTTGTCTTCAACAAGATTTCCATTACTATCATAGTCATAATCATTTCCTGTAAAACTCCTGTCTTTAAAACCATAGGTTTTATTTCCGGTATCTGTAACACTTAATAATTTGTTTCCATTATCATAAGCATAGGTTAGTACATCAAGGTTCATATAGTCTGATGTATTTTGCCAACCGTTACGAGTTAAGCTCAGGATATTACCCATGGTATCATAAGTAATATTGCTTACACTATAATTACCATCGTTACTAAGTACACTTAATGGTTGTTCAAAACCATTATATTCATAAGCATACCATCGCTGTATATTATCACTAGCGGTTTTCCAATCTATCTCCGCTATGTTGTATGTGTATTGTGGAGTAGCTTGATGTGTTGTAACATTGTAACCAAGGTGATAAGCAAATAAATCATTTCCTAAATTAGTTACATCATTAATTCCTTTTAACCATCCACGTACATTGTAGTGATATTTTATATTTTGCAATCCGCCTCCTACAGTTTTAGAAGTTAATAAACCTAAAGCATCATAAGTATTTTCTGCAATGATTTCTTCTTGACCATTAATAGTTTGAGTATGCTTTGTTGATCTACCCATATGGTCATAAGTAAAGGTATCAACCGTTACTATAGCTGCATTATTCCCTTTGATATGCGTGGTTTTAGTTTCTTTTACTTTACCTACAAAATCAAACTTCGTTTCTACTATGTTTTTGATTTGTAGATATGTATTATCACTAACTGCATAAATAGGTCTTGCTTTCTTGTCAAAATAGTTCACGGCAGTAATCCAATCATTAGTACCTAATATTTTTGTTTTAGTTCCTGTACTTAACGATTTGGTACGATTTGACACTGCTACACCATAGCTTGTATTTGGATTGTTGAATAAAGTGCCTTCATTCGCTAAAAAGTCATAATCATCATAATAAGTAATAGCTAATACTTCTCCTGTTGTTCCTACACTTGGATAACCATCATTAGTATAATACATGGTTGTACCGCCAATATTTGCAGCGTTACCACGAGATACCCAAAGCCTATCAGTAAAAGCATTAATTTCATTTTGTATAGCGTTTCGACTTCTATTATCTATAATTTTACCTTTATAAACCACTCTACCAAAAACATCATATTTGGTAAATAACCATTCTTTGTTGACTCTTTGATTCGCATCCTGGGTCATGACTGGTTGATTCAGTTTGTTATATACAATAAACTCCCATCCTTTACCTGGGATTTTCTTTTCTACCAGTCGGTTTTGGTCATCGTAACGATATTGATAACACAGCTCGACAAGCTCAGTGTCAGAGACACCATTTGTAATATCCACCTTGGGTGGGATAACAAAAGTAAGATTCCCAAAAATGTCATATACATAGTAGGTATCATGGGCACCCCCTCCGCCTTCGGCACCTCCTCCTGAAGAGGTGGAGGAATTATTATAAGTACGTTTTAAAATTACCCGACCTTGTTTGTCGGTATACTCTTTGGTAGTATGATCGTTGACGTGAGTTTGACCAGGTTGCCAGTTTTCGTCTTTGGTAGTAGTTACCGATAATTGATTGGCTTTATAATGTCCTTCTTGTACCAAGGTAGGCGATTCGGTATTCTGTATCCCGTTTACAGTTGGGAAGCTTACCTTAAAATAAACTGCCTCTGTATCTGTATTGGTATCCCACCCAAATTTGATGGTATGATCCTGATCGCTATCGGGGTCGGCCAGCCAGGCATTACCCGGGGCGCCCTGTTCTAAGGTTCTACCTAGTGGTGAGACCTCTAAGATACGTTGCGAATAGGCATTGACCTGGGCAGTAGTTATACCAGTAAAATCCTCGGGATAGGTCGCTTTGTAATAGCTATTAATATCATTGGTGATATTGACTGGTTTATAATCTCCCAGGGTGTTGGCTCTCTCGAACGGCAGGTATTCTTTATCGGTTCTACCGCGCAGATCAAAATGGGTTACTATATCTTTTTGCGACGGCGAAGCTTTGATCCCTATTTGTTGTTGGGCACGCCCCAAGCCATCATGATAGCTTACTGTCTCGATCACATCGCCTACTGCATTAATTTGTGAGGCATCGGTTTTGGCTTCTTGGTACACTCGTGTAAAACGATAGGTCTGGTGAGGGGATACCCCTTGTGTATTGGTATATCCTTCTATGATACACCCATGATTGGTGCCATAAATTTCTGGGCACTCATCGGTACCATCTGCAATATATCCATCTGGTTTTGTACAGGATAATATAAAATCATTAGGATCTCCAAAACCATCGTTATCGATATCGCTATACCATTTGGGTAATGGATTATGGGTATAAGAGACCTTTACTGCTGTACTCCAGCAATTTACAGTCTTATACTTTGCTCGTAGATACATTACTCCTTCTGGAGAGTTACCATAAATTGTAGCATTGTTAATATTGGTTTTGGTACCTGTGGGAGTATTTTGCCAGTACCAATCAATCCCTTCTGGTTCATTCCCATTAAATGTTAAAATACTACGACCGCATTCATTTTCTACTATAGGTTGTGTCGGGGTGGGAACTCCCAGGCTAGGATCAAGATAAGTGATCTTTCTTGCAGGACTCCAACATCCATCCTTACTTAATCTACGCAAGTAATATGTTGAACCCTGGTTTAGGGTAATATCGGTATTGGCTCTTCTAGAACGACAAGTACCTGTAGGACTATGCTGCCAGTATAAGCCTCCTCGTTCCCAATCTAATCCTCCATCTTCAATGTTTTTAAGAATTACTTTATTACTACAGGTATACGTAATAGTTGGCTTAGCAGGAATAGGAATACTTATTGAACTGCAACCTAAAGCTTCAGAAACATTATATTCATAACCTTCTCCTGGTTTTTCACATTGGGTAACATGATGGTCAGTAAAATTATCTACTGCTTTACACCAAACTGTATTAGGGTTGATGGCTGCACTACGAGGTTCACAATCGGTAACAGGTAACACAGTTAAGGTATATCCCTCTCCCGGGTGATCACAAGTTGTGACCGTATTATATGCAAAATTATCACCGTCTCTATCCTGGTACCAGGTTTTGAGTTGCCGAACACTATAGTTAATTGTTTTTGCATCACTCCAACAATTAGTACTATTGTATTTTGCACGTAAGTAATAAACACTTCCGCTAGTAAGAGTAACCGATGCATTGGCATTTGCAGTACTGGTGCCCGTGGCATTGGTTTGCCAGTACCAGGTAACCCCACTTGGTGGATTGTTGCGTTTTATAATAATTTGTCCACAATTATCCCCCAGCGGTTGTATTGTTGGAATTGCTGGTGGTGTTTCTATAGTATAATTAATAGCTCTTGCAGCACTCCAGCACCCTTCTGCACTTTTTGCTCGTAGATACCAGGTGCCACTATTCCCTCCTCTTCTGGTAACCGTATATGTAGAAGAAAAATACTTTGTACTGGTATCGGTAGGACTACTTTGCCAATACCAGGTTACGCCAGAAGGAGGATTACCAACAAAGCTTAAATCAGCAGTATTACAGGTATTAGTAATAATAGGTTGGTTAGGCATCTCCTGGTTTATTGGATTATAAAATACTGTTCTTGCAGCGCTCCAGCATCCCGTAATAATATTTTTGGCCCTTAAATAATATTGAGTACCGGTAGTTCTGGTTATTAACGCTCTTGAATTAGAAGTGCTTGTCCCATTTGGAGTACTTTGCCAGTACCAATATATGTTAACAGGTCTGTCTGAATAATTATAAGACAAAACACTTTTTCCACATTGATTATTTACATTTGGCATCAAAGGCACAGGAACCGAGGTGCTCGGAATTGAATAAGTGATTGTTTTAGGATTACTCCAGCAACGTGACCTGTTCATAGCCCGTATATAATATTTACTCCCACTAGTTAGTGTAATACTATTTTCTAAAGATTTGGCTTTACTTGTACCTGTAGGACTACTTTGCCAATATAAAGTGGCATCACCAAAACTAGGAAAACGTTTTTCTAAAGTAGCACTGCCACAATCATAAGAGATCTTTATAGCATTATCTGATAATTGAAAATCAAATGGGTTGCACTGCCCGTATCCTTTGCCAAAAATCAAAAAGGCAATGATAAGGAGTATATATATAGGTGTTGATTTCATTGTTTTGTTGCTTTGGTTGTTTAATCGTTCTGTATACATCATCACACTGCTTATTTAAAACTGGTTAAAACTAATCCATAAGTTCGCTGGATACCATTACTGTCAGTCACAAGTGCTCTTATCTGATCGTTTAGATTGGTAATCACATACGTATTATTGGTAGTAGATACGCTATAACTCCCACCATTAATACTCCATTTATACGTATAGCCTCCTGCACCACCAGCGCTAAAAGCAGTTACTTTAAGGGTACTACCTATTTTTTCACCATTAAAAGCGGTGCTTATCACATCGGGTCGTGAAGGAACACTATAATTATATCGGTTTTCTGAAACCAAATACCCTTCCTGATCCCTTACCTCTTTAAGACGGTTGCCGGCATCATAGGTAAAGGTGCTAAAGATTCCATTAGGCCCTGTTATACGGGTGGCTCCTACACCTTCTTTATATAAAAAAGTAGTCACCTGGCTATTTGTAAAAGCCGTATGATTGGTAAACGTATCGATCCCTATAGTAATCGCAGTAGATTGGCTTACTGGTAATTGTGATACCTGTAATAAATCATTAAGTATGCTAGTAGGAATATCGGCATGTTTTTTATTAGTAATACTGGCAATAGGATATTGCCCTTTATACCCCCAGATATAACTGGTGGCAGGACCATAAACAAGACGTTCTTCTTTAACATTTCCATACTTGTCATAGCTTACATATTTCTTGTCTTGCAATGCCGTATTACCTTTTGCATATTGTACCGTCGTTGGCAATGCCATCGTCTTACCATTAGTATCGATATGCAAACCATAAAGTATTCGTATAGATGAAGTCTTTTGGTTGCCCACACTATTGGTGATATATAGAGGTGTTGATATTTGGTTACTGTTTTTTAAGTAATTGACCGCATTGATCTCTGCTGTGGTAAGTGCTGGAGTAATTGACTGATAAACTGGTAGGTCATGGGCATAGTAAGTGCGGCGTGTAGTTTCTAGTCCATCAGAACCAATGGTTTTGGTACTTGATAATTGGTAATGATTAGGATTATAGGTATGTTGTACTGTACTAGTAATCTTACCACTAGGATGGTGTTTGATAGTTTGCGTACTATCTAATCGTATCCAATACCCATCAAGCTCACTGGATTTACTACTGTAATACGTATAAGAGCCTAAAGAGAACTGGCCCAAACGACAGCCAGGGACAACTTGTGTCAAATCGCGATGTCCAATAGCGTATAACGCCCCATTTTGATCATTAATGAAGCTTGCACAAAGTGTGGTATGGGTTGCATCTGGTTTTGCAATAACACCACTAGACCCCATATCTTTTACTATCCTTTTGCTATAATGGAAATATTGTTCTTCTTGTAAATCTCCTCGCTCATTATAGATCTTTACACCTTTTTGTTTCCCAGCCCTATAGGAAGTAGAAAACTCTTCGTCTTTATCCTGAGTAAAATCGTAAAAAGTATATACGGTCTTTCCTAATTTTTCGACCCCCGACGAAAGATGCTCCTCTACGTAACTATAGTAGTTTGGGTATTTTCGTTGCGGTACAACGCTATAACTATGGTATTGATATACGGTAGTAACTTCTCTTTGTAACCCACCATTACCTATACAATCCACTTGTTTGTTACTGGTAATAGATTTTCTGAAATCAGATTTGCTAAAGCTACCATTCGAAGGGCCACTAGCATAGGTAATTTTTTTGGTATTAGCTGTTCTGCCTTTATGATCAAAAGCCGAAATACGATTAACTCTAAGCCCTCCTCTATTGCGTAGCTCATAATAAAAACGGCTGTAACCTCCTGTAGGGTATCCTATACGTTTTAGGGTTCCCTGACGCGCATGTTCGATATTGGCAGTTCTATCAGTACCTGTTATAAAAGTTCCATCCCCAACTACCATCGAGCTATGACTACTACCATTGTAATATCCATAGGCATCTTGTGAAGCCGAAGTACGAATAGGTAAGGGCAACTCTTCATGATACTCAAAACTATAATCATACGTACCTTGATCTAAACTTCTGGCGGGAATTCTATTTTCTAATCCCTGCGAGTAATACTCACTAAAATCCAGGCCTCTTAGTTTTAAACGATATAGCTGATAATTATTAAAAAATGGAACATCAACAGATTCATTACTTGTAAAGTAATCGTAATGAAATTGTACACTTTTGATAGGCTCACCTGCAATATTGTTCACCGCGATGCTACTAATCGATCGTCTACCAGGTAGATCGGTTCGGTCAGAACCCTCACTAACACTTACCACTACATCTCCATTGTATTGTATATTCTTAAGATTAAACTGACTAATGTGATACGCAGGTGTTACTACAGTGGTTTCTTTATTGGGAAGGCGTCTACCTGTACAGTCTTCTACACGTGTCTCTATGGTCACATTGGGAGCACGTGGTTCTTTGGTCCAATACGTAGCTGTTGTATAGTTATAGGTGATTATATCTTTATGATTGGCAGACTGGATACGGGTTAAATACCAGGCAGAATTATACCCATAGTGAAACTCATTCTCTAGGCTTACATAGGATGTTTTGGTGTTCTCTATCTTGGTAAAGGTGTATACCGTACCATTATTGGTGGTTATCACCCAACCATTAATTACCCCATTAGTACCGGCAATATAATAAGCTTTTACATCGGGATGCTCTAAACAATAGGCTGGATAGGCTCCATTTACTTTTGGGCTCTGGTAATCGATAGCAATCGTAGCCGAAAAACCATTGGCATTAAAATTAAAAAGATCGGGTTTTAAATCGGCATCACTACGTTCTATCCCATCCTTTAACTGTTTCATACTATTTCTATCTGCTTCTGTTTTATGATATCCCTGAAACAAATTGAACAAAGAGGTCTCTGGATTTTCTCGTATGGCAATCGCCCGTTGTACATAACTGGAACGAATCGGATAATCGATACTACCTTGTGTTAAATCATCTGGGAAATCCCTTACCAAACGGGTTACGGCACCCCCATAATTAAGGTTCCATCCCAAACCATACGAAGTTGCAATCTGATCTACCTTGACGCCAGAGGCATCATAGCTTAAACTAATGGGAACTGATAACTCTTTTCCTTGGATCGTATAAATCGGCACCGTCACATTAGGAGTACCGGTTGTGTATGAGATCCCAACCTTTCCAAATTCTTCGATCGCAGCTGCTTCTGGCGAATTGGGTACGGGTATTTTTGGGACATACTTTGACCAGTCATTGGCCTGTCCATCTCCGTCGTCCTGGGCCCATAAACCACAACACGCTAACAATAAGCCTATTAATACATGTTTTCTTATCATACCTTTTTTTGTTTTTCTGTTTTCCTTTTGTTCTTCCTTACTTTTTTACCGGCCGCAAATATAAGTCGCATTTCCCTGTAAAATGTACTGACACTATTGCAAAAAAATAGTTTTTGATCAATGACATTAAACCATCGATAAACATCTCAAAATGTGACGCTTTTAATGTTTTTTTTGTTTTCCTGAGACAAGAGTACAAAAAGACAGTATCAAATTCTGATACTCAGATTCTTTTTATGATTATCCGTTTTGTGTACTAATGATATTTTTATGTCATTCCGAATTTATTTCGGAATCTTATTCCATTTATAAGCAATCATTTATGATAAGAACCTGAAACAAGTTGACAATGATGAATTATTATACATTCCGGACATTCAATTCTTTTTTTAATAATCTTATCTCTTCTTAGGTATTTATGTCACAACTTATTGAGATGTTACCCCTTGTTGATTTTTTTAGGTCGGAAGCCCGAAGTCGGAAGGCGGAAGCAAATTCAGAATGCAGAATTTAGAATTATGAATGGTTGGGTGTTGGGTATCAGGTCCCGGGTGTCAGGAGTGGCCTTGCTTAAATAAAATTCAAGGTCAGAAGTAACTCCTTCTCCTTCCTTCGACACACTCAGGACAGGTTCTGGGAGAGGGTTGGGGTGAGAGAAATGTATATACGCTGGTTTAAAGGCTAAACTCCCTCTTTGAAGAGGGATTTAGGGAGATGTTTTTTCGAACTCTTCGTGTATCGTGAACTTTTGAGAGATTAACTTCTACTTTTATTTAATTGTTCATCTTTTACGTTGCTCCCCTTCGAGGGCTGTCCGTAGGACTGAGGGGGTGTTTACTAACCCGTATTTTCTTTTGTAACTTTTTTTTGATCTCTACACACCTAATTCTCCCCCCTATTAAATGGGGCCTCCACCCCTTCTTGATATGGGGTCTCCCCCTTTCAGAACTACTTCGAAGGATTAAATAAGTACTTATAAGGCTTATGGCAATACTCCTAGGGCCATCGATAAGTACTTTTATGGGGTATCATAACCCTTATTTGGGTTGGTTTATGGGCTATAAGGCCTCTTTTTAGGCCTCGAGGTCTTACCTTTTGGGGTCAAGACTATTATTTTAATCCATCGAAGTACTTTGGGAACCCTTCGAACTATTCTGATAAGGGGGTACCTCCCCTTCTGGATACCCCCGATGAACTTTTCTATGGCTTCGAACTATTCTTCTTCTCGGGTTGCCCCATTTGATGTACGATTAAACAATACTCTCATATCCTCATATACCGGTTTGGCACCGGGTTCGTTCTCGCCAGCCAGATAGCTGTCATTTTGCGTCAACTATCGAAATGGCATGTTCACAAACATATGTACTAGGCATTAATTACCTTGTATATTTTCGGGTCAAAATACTATCTTCGTTATTAGAAAAATATACGAATGAATTTTATAGATATAATTTTAGGGATTCTTTTACTATGGGGACTGGTAAAAGGGCTTAGTAAAGGTTTATTTGTTTCGTTGGCCTCGCTGGTTGCGCTGGTTTTAGGAATTTATGCGGCGATTCACTTTTCACATGTAGTAGGCAATTATTTAGATCGCTATGTAGATTGGCAAAAGGGAACCATGAACCTGGTTGCATTTGCAATTACTTTTGTATTAGTTGTACTTCTGGTTTCGCTGGCAGGTAAACTATTGACCAAAATTGCAGATTTTGCATCGCTGGGTATCCTAAATACACTTTTGGGCGGTGCTTTTGGGCTCTTAAAATTTGCCTTTATTGCGAGTGTTGTTATTATGTTTTTTGATGCAGGAAATAGAACACTCGAGTTTGTTAAAAAAGAAACGTTGGACAGTTCGATACTCTATCATCCGGTTAGAAAGTTAGCGCCGATGGTTTTGCCAGAGATTCTTAAAAAGGAGGATGCAAAGGGACACGATGCTTAGGCATTGGGAAATATCATATTTCTAACTGTCATAAAAAAACGACCTCTGTCTAAGAGGCCGTTTATTAGTATAGGGTATTAGGCAAATTTAGCCAGGTAAAGAAGATACCGTATCCTCTACATTTTCTACAATATATTGTAAACAAGCATCAAAATCTTCGAATACACAATCATTAGGAACCAAATCAGGTACAAGACCTATTCGCTCCATCATATATTTGGGTTGTTTTAATAATCCTACAAAAAGCACTTTAACATTTTTTTGTTGTAAGCCCAGAATGATTTCTTCCATAGCATATAGACCTGATTGATCCATATATTGCATACGATCCAGACGTATAATAACAACAGAAGAAGTGTCTGGGATTTGCGATGCCAGTTGTTGAAGATCATTGTTAGAACCAAAGAATAAGGGACCATTAAGGTGTTTGATAAATACTTCTTCTTTTAATTTTTCAGGGAAATCTTTTTCATCTTTCCACCCTTCTTCTTCTTCTTTAAGCGGTTTTATATCCCAACCTTGAATAGTAAGGTCACCTATTTTTTTCATAAACATGAGTGATGCAATGATCAATCCGATCCCTACGGCATATACCAGATTCCAGAAGGTAGATAGCACCAGAACGATCAACATAATCATCACTTCAGAACTTAGCTTTAATGGGCCTAACGTAATATCTTTGGGTAAACTTGGTATGGCTTTTAGACCTTTGTAATCCATTACCCCGATTCCTACGGTAATTAATATACCGGCAAGTACGGCTGCAGGTATTTTTGATGCAATGGGTGCAAAACCCAGCATCACAATTAATAATACCAATCCTGCAATCATACCCGATAATTTGGTTTTACCTCCAGAGTTGATGTTTACCACGGTTCTAATCGTAGCTCCGGCACCGGGGATACCACCAAATAATGCGGCTATACTATTACCAATTCCTTGACCGACTAATTCTTTATTGGGTTTATGTCTGGTTTTGGTCATATTATCGGCTACAACGCTGGTTAGTAAAGAATCAATTGCACCCAGTAATGCCAAAGTAAGTGCAGTAAAAAAATAGGGGGTAATGCTGGCTATACTAAATCCGGTAAAAACCTCCCATTTAGGAGAGGGCAATCCGCTAGGGATTTCTTCGATAGGGCGATAATCCAGACCAAAGCCATAGGCAATACCCGACATAACCAATAAAGCTACTAATGTACTGGGAATAACTTTGGTAATACGTTTAAAACCATAAATGATAAAGATGGTACCCAACGCTAGTAGTAATTCTAACCAGTTAATATTTTTGACTACTCTTGGTAATACTTTTAGTGCTCCCAAAGCACCCGATGCTTCTTTTGCGGCAAGGGTTTGGGACTCTTTAAGGATATCGTCCTGGGTGATTTTTTCTGCCCGGGATATGGTTTCTTTAAAATCTTCGAGTACCAGGATTTCTTCTGCAGCTTCTTCTTTAAGGATATTTTCCAGAATCAGCTCTTCTGCAAGAGGTTTGAATTTTGATACTAGTTCTGCATCTTCTTTAGGATAATATCCTAATGATGGTAATATCTGTGTGAGTATAATGATCACCCCAATGGCAGTCATAAATCCTGATACTACGGGATAGGGGATATACTTAATATAATTTCCTAAACGAATAGCTCCCAAACCTATTTGCATTAGTCCGCTTAGTAAAAACACCATTAGTATAGCAGGTAATGCTTTTTCTACACTTCCATCGTTGGCGGCTATAATGCTTGCAATAACCACCATACTTACTGCAGTCATCGGTGCTGTAGGACCAGAAATCTGGGTATTAGTACCTCCGAATAGGGCCGCAAAAAAACTAATAAAAATAGCACCATACAATCCCGCTGTTGGCCCCAAACCCGATGATACTCCAAAGGCAAGTGCTAGTGGCAATGCAACAATACCTGCAGTTAATCCACCAAAGGTATCTCCTCTTAAATTACTAAAAAATCCTTTCATTGATCTATGATGTTTTTTGTTAAAGTTTTCTAAAAAATACTAAAAAAAATACCGATACTAAGAGGCATCGGTATTTTTAATAAAATTTTAGGACATAAAATTACTCAAAAAAAGTAACACTTCCGTCACTTATATCATACATTCCACCAATAATTTTGATTTCATTGTTCGCTTCCATTTCTTTAAGAACTTCGCTTTGATTTCTTATGTTATTGATAGTTAAATTTACGTTTTTAACGGCTACGTTATTAACGAATTCTATATTCTTAGAGGTTCTTTCTGCTGGATCTGCTGGTTCTGTTACGGCTGATACCGCAGGTTTAATTTTGCTTAACAAAGCGGTTAAGTTACCAAGTTTTGCATCATCGCAGGCACCTTTTACAGCTCCACAAGCCGTATGCCCCAATACAACTACCAACTTGGTACCAGCAAGTTTGCATGCAAACTCCATACTACCCAAAATATCTTCGTTTACAAAATTACCAGCAACACGAGCACTAAAAATATCACCAATTCCTTGGTCAAAAATAAGTTCTGAAGAAACTCTAGAATCGATACAACTTAGGATAGTAGCAAAAGGATATTGCCCTCCTTTGGTATCACTTACCTGACCCAAAAGATCTCTATCTGCCATATGTTTTTTCTGAAATCTTTGGTTTCCTTCTCTTAATAAATCTAACGCAATCTGTGGTGTAATTGCAGCTTGTGTTTCTTGAGTATGTGCTTTCATCTCTTTTTATTGTTTTGATTATACGAAATCACCCGTAGGTATTTTCTATTAGATTTAAATTTATTGTTACAAGAAGCCCCTAGTTAAGGGGCCTCTCCATATTATGCCGATTTAGGTCTTAATTTAAAAAACTTGATATAACTATCTGGATTTTCTACGACACCTCGTTCTGAAATTAAGTTGATATCAATATTTCTGTTTTTGGCTTTTTCTGAGAAATCTTCTAAAATCTCTATAATGTCATAATCCAGGTAACGTGTTTTTCTAACATCAAGAGTAAGATACGTGTTTTCTTCTAAGCTATCTAACTCTTTTAAAATTGCACCTTTGTTAAAAAATGTAACTTCTTCTGCCAAGGTCATTTTTACTCTATGCTTACCATTACTAACATCCTCGATATGTAAGAAATGTGAATTTTGGTAGCTTTTAATAAGAATTACTACGATTCCTACCAAAAGACCTAGTCCGATTCCCCATAATAAATTAATAAATACGATTCCTAATACGGTAACAATAAAAGGAACAAATTGTTTCCAACCAGATTTCCAAAGAGATGCAAAAGTTGAAGGTTTGGCTAATTTATACCCTACGATTAGCAGTACTGCTGCCAAAACAGAAAGAGGAATAAGGTTTAGTAATCTTGGAATGGCAATAACAGAAATCAGTAAAAAGAATCCATGTATGATAGCTGCTAGTTTTGATTTACCTCCTGATTGAATATTTGCAGAACTTCGAACAATTACCTGAGTAATAGGTAATCCTCCTATAAGTCCAGAGATAACGTTACCTGTTCCTTGTGCCATTAGCTCTCTATTGGTAGGTGTTACTCTTTTTTGGGGATCAATTTTATCGGTTGCTTCTACACAAAGAAGGGTTTCTAAACTTGCTACTAATGCGATGGTAAAAGCAACTATCCATATCTCACCTTGTGTAATTACTTCAAAGTTTGGAAAGCTAAATTGCCCAAGGAAAGAACTTATATCAGATGGAATAGGTACACTTACCAGACTTTTGGCATTGATTCCTAAAACCTCAGAAGAACCGAACACTGTGAAGAATACAATTCCGACTACTACGGCAACCAATGGACCTTGTACCAATTGAAATATTTTTCCTTTATTGGATAAAACATTGCTCCAAAGAATTAAAATTCCTAAGCTCACAAAGGCAATTATGGTACTCCCTAAACTAAAACCTGTAAAAGAACTCAAAATTTGTTCGAAAGTACCTTCTCCTTTTTCACCTACATATCCAAAAAAGACAGGTATTTGTTTTAGAATAATGATAATCCCAATACCGGTTAGCATTCCTTTAATTACAGAAGATGGGAAATAATACCCTATAATCCCTGCTCTTAGTAATCCTAATACGATCTGGATTACTCCTCCAAGAACTACGGCTACCAGAAAGTTTTCAAAACCTCCTAAGGTTCCTATCGATGTTAATACAATTGCAGCTAATCCTGCAGCAGGGCCACTAACCCCAATTTGAGAACCACTTAAGGCTCCTACAACAATACCCCCGATGATCCCTGCAATCAATCCAGAAAATAGTGGGGCACCACTGGCAAGGGCAATACCTAAACATAATGGTAATGCCACAAAAAATACGACAATACTTGCCGGTAGATCATTTTTTAAAGTTTTAAATAAGCTCATAGCTATAATTTATTTTTATATAAAATATTTGATTTTTAGAAAATGCCAAAAAGAATAAACTGACCCTTCTCAACTAAGAAACATCTGTATTCGAAAATTTGACGCTGATAAAAAGGTTATGAAAACTCTGGGGGAGGAGTATTGTTCTCTAGATAAACCAGAGTATTGTCAACAAAAACAAAATGGAAATGTACTTTACCAGAAGCTACTAATGCAGTACGGTTTTCTGAACCAAACTGAGAAATTTTTTCTTTTTCTTTATGGTCATCTTGTTCCGGAGCTTCTTTTTCTTGTTGCTCAGAATTCTCGGCTTCTTCAACTACCATAGATAATTGATCACTACAATTGTAGAAATCTGCTAATTCTACGCAATAATTTACGATGCTTAGTAGAAAGCCAAAAACAATTAAAAACTTCGCTATTTTAATTTTTGTTGTCAAATATTGAGCAATTTTTGAGCTAAAATAAGAGTATTTCTGTTTTAAACAGTTAAATCAACCCTAAAAATATCTTATAACACTATAATTCTTTGATATTGTTTATAGTATTTTGGATTGTAGCATTATCTTGTAGTTAATTTCTTTTACTAAGTATTTGTGGTTTTAACCAGTTCGATTTAAAACTTTATAAAAGAACTATTTCGACACTTAATTTTTTGTTTTCTCTTCTTTTTCTTGTAAAGTTGAAAGGTGCCATTTTAAACTATCAGCAGTAGCTTTAATATTAAACTGAATTTACAAGTCTTTGGCTATCTATTTGCTAGGCATTTTTGTTATATCTATACACTTGAGATTATGAATATGGTATACATAGAAGAAGTATCTGTAAGCTTCTTGCTAAGTAACTTTTGTTAACTGTAGAACACAATCATCCTGATAATCTTTATGTTGAACTGTTTTGAACCAGTTCTTTAGATATAGGTAACTATTCTGGTTTTACAATTATAAGTTCATGCCTACCGTTTATACAATCATATCTACCTTTTATACAGTCATAATGACTGTTTATACATTGATAATAATCTTTGATAATTATATCTGTTGTTTTACGTTTTAGTGATATGAAAATCAATATTTTAAAACCTTATTATTATGAAAAATTATCCCAGAATTGATTCGTTATTTTTGTCTTCAAAAATTATGATTTTAGCTTCTATTAGTGTTGCACTATTAGGAAGTTGCGAAAAAGATGAAGCGTTTTCGCAACAAAATGAGAGTATAACAAATACCACATTACAGAATGTGGAAGAAAAGCAAAGTAATGTTGCTACGCTATATGATATTTCTCAAACCGGCCTTATTAATTATAGAGCTGCGCAGAATAGAATTTATTCTGAAAACAAGTATGCTTTTTCTGCTTTTAATTATACCAACCAAACTGTTTATTTCAAAGTTAATAACATGTGGAAAGATATTCCTGCAAATAAAGCTCTTCTTTATGGCACAAATGCAAATACAGTTAATTTTACTTTTCGTCCTCTCGCATTTAACACGGGAATATTTGACACCCCAGAAAGGGAACTTGTAGTTAGTGTAGATGCTAATAAAGTTGTAAGGGGTACTTTAAAATCATTTGATAATGGTATTTTAGCATTGCAAGAATATACAATATCTAGCAATTCAAACAGAGATTTAAATGTGCCTTACGAAAACAATATTTCAAGACAATTTGGCTTTGCTCCATTTAGCTCAGCCAATAAAACTGGAGGAGTCATATCCTTTTCAATCAATTAAAGTCAAGTAAAGAGAGTATTTTCTTTTACAAATTAAATACCGGGATTTCAATGTGAATTTATAAAATTACATTGAAACCCTGGTAAATTATTAATTGAACTGGTTTAAACTTTTTTCGATTTGCTAAAAAATGTCCTTTTTCACCCAATTTTCATCTTTTTCTTACTTCGTAGTGCTGTTATGAAGTGTAAAAAACATTTCAATTGACCAAAAAAACATCATTTTTCGCAGGAATCAAAAAAGTTTAAAACAGTTCTTTGTGAAAATTTGTGGTAACTAATGCATAAAGTCAATCTTTTTTGCATTTAAATGTTAGGGTGATTAATTTGCATTACGATTCAATTTGCCCTTAAACAAGAGGACAACTATTTACTAACACGATTAAACCAATTTGGATATTTATATTTTTTAGAAGGATATTCTAACTAGATCATATAGCAAAAACAGTACATGATGTCATCCCAAACTAGATTTGGGATCCCATCGTTCTAGGCTGTACATCTGTTAACTAATATGCTGAATCAAGTTCAGCATGAAAAATAATATAGATTTAACTATATAACAGCTGTATGATTTTGTATTGCCAATTACAACTCTTTGATATCGGCTTTAGAAATCCAACCTATTTTACCATCTGCCAGCTTAATTTTTTTCCAATCGTTCACGGTTTCTATTACGCTAACTTTGGTTCCTTCATGAAGTTCAAAAACTTGCTCGCTGCGCAAATTGGGTTCACTTTTGATTACAGTTTTCTGGGCAAAGACAATAGCATATTGATTATTGTTGACCATATGGTACTGTCTGAAAGCAAAAAATATTGCGGCAATACCTATACATAAGAAGAGCCATGAACCAGCAAAAAATAACCTTTTTTTAGAAGAACTTCTGGTGTTATGATATACCATAAATAAGAGGACAAAGAGGATCACACAGCAAATTGAAAACCAAGCCCATCCATCAAAACTAAAAATATTGGTAAACTTTTTTAAAGTACGCGATATAAACCCTTCTGGGATAACATCGATGGCATCGATTGTTGTTTTTTGGGCAAAAATCAAGTTGTTTTTGGCATCTTCGTCATTAGGGGATAACTGTAAGGCCTTTTCGTAGTAATAAATACTAGGGCCAATATTGCTTAATTTATAATGTGCATTTGCAAGGTTGTAATAAAGCGATGGAGATTCATTACCAGCATCAATAATCGTTTGATAAGCATCAATTGCTTCTTGATATTTTTCTTGATTGTATAAAGAATTTCCTCTCTGAAATGCTTCTTCATTTTGGGCATAACCCATTGAAATCCCTAAAAATAAAAGTATTTGAACTATTTTCTTCATACGTTTATAGTTGTTTATCCATTGTAGCAATTACCCTAGATGCTTTATCATAATCTTGCTGCATAGCCGATGTAGATGAAGGGGTGTATCGGGCAAACTCGCAACTTTCTAAGAGTGCAATAAACTCTATAGTTACTGCATCTTCTACATCCCGTTCTTTTAATAATCGTTGTATGCGGTCTTTACTCATATCACTAGTTTGGATATGTAATTTTGCTTTTAAGTAGTTGTGCAAAGCACGCTCCATAGCAATATAAAACTCTTTTTGATTTCCTAAATTCTTTTTGGCCTCAGAAAGATATTTCCTTGCCAATTTATCTGCTTTTCGAACTCTATTACCTCGAACATCGCTTAAGCGTTCTTGTCTCTTTTTTCCGAAGAAAAGAAAGAGAGGAATTGCTAATAGAGGAGCGGTTAGCGAAATCCAATAGCCCGAAGATTTAAAAAAATGTTTTTTTGCGATTGGCTGCAGATCAGCTTTTGATTTTAAAAATCTAAACTGACTTCCTGTTTGAGTTACCAGTTTTTTATTGGTCCCGTTAGATTGTGAAGTGGTAGGTGAGCCATTATTATCAGGGCCATTTTTAACATTGATTACAATTTCGCTTGACGAAATCCTCTTATAGGTCTCAGTTTTAAGATCAAAATAAGAGAATGAAATAGGAGGGATGGGATACTTGCCTTTGTACTGCGGTACCAAGGTGTAGGTATCTGATATATTACCACCCATACCTGTCAGATTCGTTCGAACTCGTTCGTTATGTTGGGGCTCGTATTGCTCTAGTCCGTTAGGGACATTAAGTTTTGGTAAGTCAAATAATTTTAAATTACCGTTACCAGATACGATCACTTTGGCATCCAAAGATTCTGTGGCATCTAATGCTGTTTTACTGGTTGCTACCTTGAAATCGAAGGATCCTACTGCCCCAGAAAAATCATCAGGCTTTCCCTCTAGAGGTAATGGTTTTACATTGATGGTTCTATTACCAGCAGCTACCGCTTTATTAACGGTAGAGTATAGGCGACCTCCAAAAATATCTCTACGGTTAGTAGGTACATCTACAGAGACTGTTAAAGAAAGGGGTTCTATGTTAAGTTTTCCTGTCTTTTGAGGGTATAATACCGTTTTTCTAAGTACCACATATCGATAGGGTTCTCCTTTGTATTCGCCATTTTCTATTTTAAGTTGTTTCATGTCGATGGCCTGGCTCCAAAAATCACTGTATTTTGGGTTGTCCAGTTCTCTCCAGTTACTTACACTTATTCTTGTGCTTACATATAGTTTATAAACCACGGTAATGGCTTCATTTAGATACGGATTGGACTTTGAAACCTCTGCGACCAAATGTAAATTTTCGCTGGCCACAAAATCGGTATTGTTACCATCTTTTGGCTTGTCTACCGCACTGGTGACTTGGACAGTAACAGGAAGTGTTTTATAGGTTTGACCATCAATCTCAATAACGGCTTGCTTAATGGTAAATTTTCCTCTTCTTGTGGGTTCCAAAAAATAGCTAAACTTTTTGGAATAGGATCGTTTACCATTGATCCAGGAGTTACTAATAGATTGATTAGGGCCGCCCACAACTGTGAACCCAGAAAATGCGGGAGGTCTAAAATTATCCCCATCCTGATTCATTTCAAAATCAACCCGTAATCTTTCATTTACACCTAACTTTTTCTTACTTACCTTGGCTTCAAATTTTACCTGAGCCATCGCTAGCTGTACCGTAGCTAAGAATAGGGTTAGAAAAATTAATTTTAGTTTCATGTGTCTATACTATTATTTTAGATTTTAAGAATGCTATCTATTCTAAAAAATCTTTTAATATTACCAGTCTTTATCTGTTTTTACTTTTGCTCCTTTTACTTTTTTAGCGTTGATCTTATCCTGAACCTTTTTTTCCTGATTGTTCATGGCTTCTAGCAAACTTTTAACCTGTTCTGGAGATAATTTACCTTGTACTTGCTGTGGCTGCTGTTGTCCTTTTTGATCTTTGTCTTGCTCATTTTCTTTAGGATCTCCGTTCTCATCCTTTTCTTCATCACCTTTGTCTTTTTTATCCTCATCACCCTTATCTTTATTTTCATCCTTTTCTTCGTCTCCCTTGTCCTTTTCTTTATCTCCGTCATCTCCTTTTTTATCTTTTTCATCATCTCCTTCTTTCTGATCCTGATCTTTGTTTTGATCCTGGTTCTGATCTTTATCCTGATCCTGATCTTTGTTTTGATCGTCTTTATTCTGATCGTTTTTTTGTTGCTGCTGCTGCTGTTCGAGCATTTTTTTTGCTAAAGCCAGATTGTACCTGGTTTCATCATCCTTTGGGTTATTTCTTAACGCATTTTTATAGGCTTCGACAGCTTCTTTATATTTTTTTTGCTCCATAAAAGTGTTTCCTTGATTATGAAACGCTTTATGTTTTTCTGATTTTGTGGTAGCTACTTTTGTGGCTTCTGTATAACGTTGGGTAGCCTCGTCATATTTTTGAGAATTATAATATGCGTTGGCCAAATTGTATTTTGCCGTAGAACCGACCGGGTTTTTAGATATAGCTTTTCTATATTCTCCTTCAGCTTTAGGAAAGTTACCGTCTTTTACCAATATTTGGTTACCCGTTGCTACAAATCGGTTGGCTTCATTAATAATTTGATCTCGATCTTCTTCTTGAGAAAATAGAACTACAGCTTGTAAACAAAATATAATACTTAAAATCGTCTTCATATGCTCCTCGTCTTATTGTTCGTTAAACAGATTTAGCTTTCTTACCCAGGATGTTTTTCTTTCTAGTAAGAAAATATCTAAAAATAATAATAATAATCCTGCCGCAAGAAACCATTGAAACTGATCTTTAAAATCTGCAAATTGTTTGGCTTCAAACTCTTTTTTGTCCATGCTTTGCAATATAGTACTGACTTCTTCTACTACTTGGGTAGTGTTTCTACCATCGATATAAATACCGTTTGCTTCATTAGCAATATCTTGTAAAGTAATGGTGTTTAATTTGGTAATAACAGTTTCTCCTTGGTTATTTTTTTTATAACTTTCAATAATTCCGTTTCGTTTTATTGGAATGGGGGCGCCTTTTTCGGAACCAACACCAATGGTAAAAATTTTGATCCCTTCTTTTGAAGCTTCTTCAGCAATATTTTTTACGTTTCCTTCATGATCCTCTCCATCACTAATGATAAATAGTACTCTGTTGGTCTGCTCTTCATCATTGTAATAGGTTTTGGCTAATTCGATAGCATCAGAAATTGCAGTACCATGAGAAGATAGCATTTCGGTATTCATTGCTTGTAAAAACATTTTTCCAGAAGCATAATCGGTAGTAATTGGCAATTGCGGTAATGCACTACCTGCATAGGCTATAATACCGATACGATCACTAGCCAAATTATTAATGATCTGAGTAACCAGTTGTTTCGATTTTTCTAATCGGTTAGGAGCGATATCTTCTGCAAGCATACTCTTAGAAACATCAATAGCAAATACAACATCTACTCCTTCGCGTTTTACGGTTTCTAATTTGGTTCCTACTTTTGGGTTTACCAGTGCCACTATAAAACAGGTTAATGCCAGACTAATGACAACAATCTTTAAAACAGATTTAAAAATCGATTGGTTAGGGCTTAATTTTTTAAGTAATGCGGTATCGGCAAATTTCTTTTGCGTTGTTTTTTTCCAGATCACAACACCTGTAAATAAAAGAATTAATACAGGGATACTTAACAATAGCCAGAAATATATTTTTTCTTCGAGTAAATACATAAATAATACTATTTCTACTTTATAAAATTCGTTTTGACACTATTATCATGGGTTAAATAAAACTTCTAAATACTGTATAGCGCAACAAAAATTCTATAAAAATCAATGCTCCTGCAAGAAGCACTAAGAATCTAAATTTTTCTTCATAATTATAAAACTTAAATTCTTCGATATCTGTTTTTTCTAATTTATCAATTTCTTGATAAATCTGTTGTAATTTTTTGTTATTAGTTGCTCTAAAATATTTACCTCCCGTAACTTTTGCTATTTCTTTTAATAACTCTTCGTCGATCTCTACTTTTACTCTTCCGTATTGAAATGATCCATTGGGTAATAGCGCTACTGGTGCAAGGGCCATTCCATTTGTTCCTAATCCAATGGTATAGGTTTTAATGCCATATTCTACGGCAAGTTCTGATGCAATTTTGGGATCGATAAATCCAGAGTTATTGGATCCATCGGTTAGTAAGATAATTACTTTGCTTTTGGCTTTACTATCCTTAAGGCGGTTTACAGAGGTTGCCAATCCCATTCCGATAGCGGTTCCATTTTCGAGAACATTATCATATTTTACTCCTTTTAGACTTCCTAATACAATAGATTTATCACTGGTAATAGGAGTTTTTGTAAAACTCTCTCCTGCATATACGACAAGACCGATACGATCATTAGGTCTGTCTTTGATAAACTCTGCGGCTACATTTTTAAGTGCTTCTAATCGATTGGGCCTAAGGTCTTTTGCCAGCATACTGGCAGAAACATCTATAGACATCACTATGTCGATCCCTTTGGTCGTTTTGGTCTTAGTAGAAACATCAACAGTTCTTGGTCTGGCAAGCGCGGTGATGATAAGCGATAACGCGATTAAGCGTAGAGCAAATAACAAAGGTTTTAGTTTTGTTAACCAACTTCCCGACACTTTAAACCCTTTAATACTAGAGATTTTAAGTGCGGCCTGCTGCTTGTTACGTTTCCAGATATACCATGCTATCGCAAACGGAAGTAATAGAAACAGCCAAAAAAACTGAGGGTCTTCGAATGTGAAATTTTCAAACATTGTTACTTGGCGTTTTTAAGTTCTACAGAATTAATAATACGTTCTGCAATATCCTTTGCATAGCGGTCTTCTTTAGAGTAAACTACAAGAATCTGCTGAAAACCTCCTTTTTCCTTAAAATTCAACATCAAATATTCAGATTTTTGAGTTTTATTGGTTACCAGGTTTTTTACATCGAGCCCTCCATATACTTTTAGTCCTTTTGCACCATTTAAAGTTTCGTATTCATCTGTTTTAAATGTGATGTTTTTAGCTCCATCTGCTTCCATTCCTCCAATAGAACCTTCTACCGCTTTTTCCAGATCTATTTTCATTTCTTTGTTATAGGTAACTGTACTTACTGTAATATAAAAGTTACCCAAAAGACTACCATACACAAAGGTTTCATTTCCTTTTAGAATTTGCTTTTGCTCTTCGGTTAACTGAAACGCATTACGGATCAAAACTTTTGGAGTGGCAATAGTCACTGGAGGAGAACCATAGGCACTCGTAATCCATTCGGATGCTGCCAATTCTTTTGTTGGATGGCCAAGAATCGAATCTTTTACAACATCATATCCTTTAATTACTATAAAAGAAATTAGTGTAATCACAATTACAGAAAAAGCAGCCAGACTCCCTAATATGATTTTCTTTTTACGCTTTTTGTCAGCGACTTCTTTACGATACTCTTCATCTGCCAATAATTCTTCTTCTGTAGGTTCTGGAATTGCACTTTTGGTTTTATGAATTACGTTTTCGATAACATTACGGTCTGCCCTTGCAGTTAACACATCGGGTTTGGATTTTGCAAATTTAGCCATGTCGGCAGTTTTCAGTACTTTTTTAAGTTCCTCTACCGTTTGTTTATCCAGATTAAGCGATCCAGATTTAATTTCCTCATCTAACCTGGCAATCAATTCGTCTGTGGTACTTTCCATGGCATGATCGTACACTTCTTCATCAATATATTTACGAGCAGTATCGCTTAATTGCGAATAGTACTCTTTATGAGAATCTTGTTCTAATAAATGAGATTCATCTATACGCTGCAAAGCTAATATGGCTCTTTCGTAGGGAGGAAGCTCATTGGCTTTGGCTTCTTTGCGTTTCTTTCTTCTAAATACTAAAAAAGCAATGAGACCAAGCAAAAGTAATGGAACAATGATCCATAAAATCCATTTTTTCCAGTTGATGATCGATTTTGCATTAACATCCACAAGAGGTTTGATCTCGTACATCTTTTGTTTGGTAGTATCTACCAACACATCTCGTACTTCTACTTTTAAAGAATCTGTAAAAAATACACGGTCTCCTATCAGCACTTTTTGACGAGGAATCGTATAATGCCCCGAGTCGAACTGGGTAAGGGCATATTCTTTGGTTAAGTTGAAACGATTTCCGTTTTTTGAAGTATCTATTTTTCTGGATTCTATTACCTCGAGAGGCATAAAGGTTTGTCCTTCTGGAAATACAACGATTTGGGTAGAATCTGTTTCAACCTGCATCTTGTATTTTAGTTCACTGCCTATTCTTATACTGGTAGAGTCAATAGTTGCAGATACTTGAGTATACCCCTGTTGTCCTATAAAAACAATAAAAAAAACTATGAAAAATAGCCTTTTAAACTTTTTAAAAAAGAAAATAGTACGTTCGGTATTTATTGTATGTTGTAATTCGTAATTCGCCATTCTTAAATCTTAGTTATCCTCTTCTTTTAAAATAGCCTAGTAATTTTTTTACATAACTTTCGTCAATCCTACTACTCAAAGAACCGGCACCACTTCTTGTAAAGCTATCTTTAAAATATTGTACTTTTTCACGATAGTACGCACTATAATTAATTCGTGTCTTTTTTGAAGCTGTATTCACTAATAAAAGTTCTCCTGTTTCTTCATCTTCCATCTGTACCATTCCCAAATTTGGAATCTCTTCTTCTCTTCTATCATAAACACGTATACCTGTTACATCGTGTTTTCCTGAAACAATTTTTAAGGTTTGCTGATAATCATCTGCTATAAAATCAGAAAGTATAAATACAATAGCTTTCTTTTTCATAACATTGGATAAAAACTTTAAAGCTTCGGTGATATTCGTCTTTTTACTTTTTGGTTCAAATTCTAATAATTCACGAATAATGCGTAGTACATGAGATCTCCCTTTTTTGGGTGGTATAAAAAGTTCGATTTCATCGGTAAATAGGATTAATCCTATTTTATCATTGTTTTGTGTTGCAGAAAAAGCTAGTGTAGCTGCAATTTCTGTTAGAATACTTTTTTTGAATTGTTCTTGGGTTCCAAAAAGTTGAGATCCAGAAACGTCTACCATAAGCATCATAGTAAGTTCTCGTTCTTCTTCAAAAACTTTGATATATGGTTCATTGTACCGAGCGGTTACGTTCCAATCAATATTTCTTACGTCATCTCCAAATTGATACTGCCGTACTTCACTAAAAGTCATACCACGACCCTTGAAGGTAGAATGATATTCTCCTCCAAAAATATGATCGCTTAAGCGACGTGTTTTGATTTCGATTTTTCGTACTTTCTTAAGTAACTCTTTGGTATCCATGGTTGTTGTTTTGATTTATGATTATGTGATTTACGATGGTAACACTTTTTGGTAGTACGACTCGTAATTCTAAAATCAACAATCGCTATGGTACTTCTATTTCGTTTACAATTTTATTGATAATATCTTCTGAAGTTACATTTTCTGCTTCTGCTTCGTAAGTAATACCAATACGATGACGTAAAACATCATGTATTACGGCACGTACATCTTCTGGAATTACATACCCTCTTCGCTTAATAAATGCATAACATTTGGCAGCGCTCGCCAGGTTAATACTACCACGTGGTGATGCTCCAAAGTTAATGAGTGGTTTTAATTCTTCTAAACCATATTTTTCTGGATATCGAGTAGCAAAAATAATATCAAGAATATATTTTTCGATTTTCTCATCCATATATACCTCTTTTACCGCTTTTTGAGCGTTCAGGATTTGTTCGAGAGAAACCACAGGGTTTACCTTCTCAAAAGAACCTTTAAGATTCGCTCTCACGATAAGTTGCTCCTCATCTAATTTTGGATAATCAATCACTGTTTTTAACATAAAACGGTCTACCTGTGCTTCCGGTAACGGATAGGTTCCTTCTTGCTCGACAGGGTTTTGTGTAGCCATAACCAAAAATGGCTTGTCAAGTATAAAAGTTTCATCACCAATGGTAACCTGTTTTTCTTGCATAGCCTCTAGCAAAGCACTTTGTACTTTTGCAGGGGCACGGTTAATCTCATCTGCCAAAACAAAATTGGCAAAAATGGGCCCTTTTTTAATAGAAAAATCATTTTCTTTCATATTAAATATTAGGGTACCTACAACATCTGCGGGTAATAAATCGGGTGTAAACTGAATACGACTAAAACTACCGTGAACTGCTTTGGATAGTGTGTTTATAGCCAGTGTTTTTGCCAATCCAGGAACTCCTTCTAGCAAAATATGACCTTGACCAAGTAATCCAATAAGTAAACGCTCTACCATGTGTTTTTGGCCAACAATTACTTTATTCATTTCCAAAGTAAGTAAATCTACAAAAGCAGACTCTTTTTCTATTTTTTGGTTGATCGAAGCAATATCAATAGAACTGTTTTCTTCCATTTATTTTAATTTTTTAAAGGCGTGAATTTAATATTCATAATTCAACATTGCAAATTGTTGAAATAAATTTTGCAAACTTGTTAATTCTTGGTTAAATGTATGCTTAAAACCCGGTTTTCTCTATCCTTTTCATAGTATATTTAACAGCTTTTACAAAAATATGAACACAACGATTTTCATCATTTATATGATGAGTATATGAAAAGACGTATTGCTTGTAAGGGTGTTGCAGTTTTTTGCAAAAAAAATTGAGGGTGAAAATGAACAGTGACCATTTGAGTAGTGGTACCCAAACATAACAGTTACCCATTTTACCTAATCATCGAAAAATAATAATATAAAAAAAACAAATGAAAACAGCTTTGATAACGGGCGCTACCAGTGGGATTGGATGGGCTACAGCAATTGAATTTGCAAAGCGTAAGGTCAATCTTATTCTTTGCGGTAGAAGAAAAGATAAATTAGAAGCATTGCGATCAGAATTAGAAGGAACCGTCAAGATACATACTTTGTGTTTTGATGTAGGTAATAAAGAAGAGGTCTTTTCTGCTATTGGTGATCTTCCAAAATCGTTTGGTTCGATAGATGTTTTAATTAACAATGCAGGTAATGCTCATGGTCTGGATCCGATACAAACAGGAAATATCGAGGATTGGGATGCTATGATCGATAGTAATGTAAAAGGGTTACTATATGTGTCAAAAGCAGTAATTCCTAAAATGATTACACAACAAAAAGGGCATATTATAAATATCGGTTCTACCGCAGGTAAAGAAGTGTATCCTAACGGAAATGTATACTGTGCGACTAAGCATGCAGTAGATGCAATTACCAAAGGAATGAGAATCGATCTTAACGATCATAATATCAGAGTGGGAGCAATTCATCCTGGGTTGGTAGAAACAGAGTTTAGTAAAGTACGATTTAAAGGAGATCTTCAAAAAGCATCAAAAGTGTATCAAGGTTTTGATCCGTTAACTCCAGAAGCAATTGCAGATATTATTGCGTTTGTGGTTACACGGCCGTACTATGTAAATATAGCTGATCTTGTAGTACTACCAACTGCTCAGGCAAATAGTACGATTGTGAAAAAAAGTTTTTAATTTCTTTATTTTTAATTCATTGTTACCCCAATTAATTTGGCTAAGTTTATCATAAAAATATTACTTTAATTACTATAAAAAAGCAAGACACCACCAGTTTTGAATGATAGTAGTTATGAAAAAGCTATAAAAAGTGATCAATAAACGCTTACTCATTAAAAATTTGCTTGCGCATAATGATGAAAACAGTTTTTATGACAAAAAACTGAAGCTTAATATTGGTGAAAAAGAAGGGAAAGCAAAATTTTTAAAGCACATTTGTGCATTAGCGAATTCTAACCCAAAAAACAATTCGTATATAGTAATAGGAGTTGAAGATTCTGATAATCAGATAGTAGGAGTTGATTTTTTTGATGATAGTAAAATCCAGAATTTGGTAAATGCCTATCTTTCTAATCCCCCTAGAGTTTCTTACGAAAATATCCCGTTTCCTCATCTTCCTTCTGGAAAAGTGGTAGGGCTGGTTTCTATTCGTTCTAATGCGGGTAAATTATGTTCACTTCGTAAAAACATATGGAAATACTATGGCGGAGCCGTTTTTTTTAGAGACGGAAGTATAAGTATGCCCAAAGTATTCGATATCGAGGTGAAAGATGTTAATTCTAAAATTGTAAGTGCGATAGAAAGTCATGCTCAGAATAATATTGAGCTTACTCTGGATGGAGTATTTCACTTTATGGACTCGAGAACAGATTATAACCCAATATATAAAGTGTTTAAAGAGTATTTTGTGGTATGTTGGGCAGCGAAAGAAAAAAGGCAGAACGGAGAAATATATTATTCTAGAGTAGATATTGAGTTGATTAATGAACATGTTAAGTTGTTTTATTCTGAGTTGGATGAAGTTAGTATATCGTTTACAGAAGATCAGTTTAAAATAGTAGAATATGTGCAATTAGGGTTTAAGGATACCTTTAGTTATTATCCTTTAGAAGAAGTAGTAATTACTTTTAAAGATAACGCAAGTTATGATATAGAAAGCAAATTGCTTTTTGAACCTCCGCAGTTTGATCGTAAAACATTACATCATTTATATAATAGTAATAATACCCTTTTAGAGAAATTAAAACGTAAAATTCCATTGTCAAAGAATGAAGAAAAAGATCTTGTTAATCTTCCTGCTACCTATCTGATTTGTTATTTTAACGAATTTGATGAGGCAAAAGAAAAATTAGAAGAATCAAAACCCCACTTAAAAGTTTATGACCCCGCTATCTATTCACTTTATAAAGAAAGTATTCGAATTCTTAGAAAAGTTCGTTATAGTTAAAAGATCAATATTCATCAAGTTTGGTATTGATAAAGTGATGACTTTCTAAAAGTAGTCACAGTTTAACGATCTATAAACAAACCTCCTTATTTGGCAGTATTTTACCATAATGGCAATTGTAAAAAACGTTTTGATGTGTGTAAATAATTTAGTAACCAAATAAATATAGTAAACATAAATCATTGCAAAATCAGTATTTAATATATGGGAAGAAAATTAGTCGTAGGAGACATTCATGGCGGGTTAAAAGCCTTAGAACAAGTATTAGAAAAAGTAAAAATAACCAGGGATGATACGCTTATTTTTTTAGGAGATTACGTAGATGGGTGGAGCGATAGTGCGCAGGTGATCTCATTGTTAATAGAACTAAAAACATCGTATAATTGTATTTTTATTAGAGGAAATCATGATGATTTATGTTATACGTGGCTTACTCAAGAAGCCTTTTACCCAGAATGGGTAAAACATGGGGGGCAAGCCACAATGAATTCTTATGAGAAGATAGCAGATAACCATATCAAGGAACATCTTTTGTTTTATGAAAACCTATTTGATTATCATATAGATAGTGATAATAGGTTATTTGTACATGCAGGTTTCACAAGCCTTCACGGTCCACATAAAGAATATTTTAATAAACTATGCTATTGGGATAGAACATTGTGGGAAACGGCATTAGCCTTGGACCCAAAACTCGAAGAAACAGACGATAAGTACCCTAAAAGATTATTACTTTTTGATGAAATTTATATTGGCCATACCCCGGTAACCAGAATTAATAAAACGATACCGGTACATGCAACAGGTGTATGGAATATTGATACGGGGGCAGCTTTTAAAGGACCTCTTACCATCATGGATGTCGAAACCAAAGAATGGTGGCAGAGTGATCCAGTATATAAATTGTATCCGAACGAAAAAGGGAGAAACTAATGGGTTAACAGGGCTAATGACTTTATAAAGACAGGAGGTTAAACGCTTTTGTTTTATGGTTTTGACTCTATTTAATTAGGGTATTAACCTCTTGATGATGAAATAGACTTGCTTCATCTTTGCATTATTAAGATTGTAGATATGTATGTGCGGTTATTGTAACAGCGCATATTTACAATTAATTATTCACACAAAATAATGTAATTAGGTATGAAAATAGTAAGGATTTTTTTAAAGAGTATTGCTTTAGTGTTGATTTTAAGTATTACCTCATGTTCTCCAGAAGATGGAGAAGACGGTGTAAATGGAATTGATGGAAAAGATGGGGTAACAGGTGCGACAAGAGCCACTGGTGCAACGGGGCAAGATGGAAATGCGAATGTGATTTCTGTTTTATTCGAAAATCAAACTATCAATAACGGTAGTAATAATGTATTTGATATTCCTGAATTAACACAAGAAATTTATGATACCGGTTTTGTAGTTGCTTATGTCACCGTAACAGGAAATGATTATTGGGAGACATTGCCATTAAGTCTTGGTCAGCAAATAATATTAGAAATAGATAAAATCGAAGTCGGAAAAGCTACACTAAAGGCCACTTTTACGCAATCTAATTTAAAGCTTAGATTTATATTAGTTGCTGGTGTAGACGCTAATTCAATCAATTTTTCTAATTATAAAGAAATTGAAAGTCTCTATGATTTGAAGGATTAGCAGTAACAGCATTAAAACTTAATAAAGGTAGTCAAGACCTCAAAGAGTATATGTAATCTTTGAGGTTTTTAGTTTGGCTAAAAAAAACTTTTCTTCACCCTTTCTATTTTGTAGTTTTAGGACACAAATTTAAAAACTAATTCATCGATGGGAATTTTTGACGAAATTAAGAAAAAGCTAAGCCACGAATTTATAGATATAATCGAGTGGTTGGACTATACAGATGATACTATTGTTCATAGATTTGAACGCTATCAAAATGAAATAAAAAATGGGGCGCAGTTAATTGTTAGAGAAGGACAAACAGCAGTTTTTGTAAATGAAGGACAATTAGCAGATGTGTTTACACCAGGAACCTACACACTTACTACGCAAAATCTTCCGATTTTAACAACGTTAAAAGGATGGAAATACGGATTTAACAGCCCGTTTAAAGCTGAAGTATATTTTGTAAACACACATTTGTTTACCAACGAAAAATGGGGTACAAAGAATCCAATAACATTAAATGATGATCGATTTGGATTAGTAGAAATTCGAGCCTTTGGTACGTATGCATTCAAAATTAATGATGCTGGTAAGTTCATAATAGATATAGTAGGTACCGATGCGAATTTTACCAATTTTGAAATTAATGAGCACCTTAAAAGCTTAATATCAACTAGGTTTACAGATACTGTCGGCGAGGCCAATCTACCTATAGAGCTGTATGCTGCGAATACCTCAGAGTTGTCAGAAACTTGTTTATCTGTAATGCAACCCGAATTTAATTCGGTGGGTATTTCATTAGAAAAGTTCTATATCGAGAACGTTTCTATGCCAGAGGATTTGAAAAAAGAAATATTCGAGTATAGTAGAATTGATAAATTGGACCTTGATAAATTGACCAAATTTAAGACGGCGAAAGCAATCGAAGCCGCGGCGGCTAACGAAGGAGGTACTGCAGGAGCAGGTATGGGTATGGGTATGGGATTTGTATTGGCCCAGCAAATGGGAGGAATGATGAATCCCATGGCAGGAGGGCAACAGCAAGTAATACAACAGCAACAAACAGCACCGGTTGCTCCGCCTCCAATACCTGTACAGGTGCAATACTTTTATGCGCAAAATGGGCAACAAGCAGGCCCTGTGTCATTTGATCAATTAAAAACTTTGTTCGCCAATAGAACTATAAATAAAGATTCTTTAATCTGGAAACAGGGCATGAGCAATTGGACAGCATTAAAGGATATCGAAGAATTAAAATCATTTTTGGGTGGTAACACACCTCCTCCTTTACCAGGTAATTAAAAAGCAAATCCATTATTCGAGGTTGGTGGTAAATCAGATCAACCTCGATAAAATACTTTACATACGTATATCCTCTAAGTTTTTGATATGAAGTGTGTGGTAGAACATACAATTTTATGAGTTCTCGTCTTATGGCGAGATAATGATGTTATGGAAGAAGAAAAAGTAGTTTCAGAACTAAAAAAAGCGTGCATTAATTGTGGGGCCGAACTAAAATATAAGCCAGGTACTACAGAAATTAATTGCGAATATTGCGGTCATCACGAAGTTATTCCTCCCGATGAAAATGGGTTTCAGGAATTAGAATTGAAACCATATCTTGACGAAATGGGCTCTCAGTCTCACTCAGAAGAGATCATGATGTTGCATTGTAAAAATTGTGGTGCAAATCAACATATCGAAGAGAATTATAAATCACTTCATTGTGTGTATTGTACGATGCCTCTTATAATTGAAGACGCTTATAAAGAAGATTGGATCTTGCCTGGTGCTGTATTGCCTTTTCAGTTTGATCAAAAAAAATCACATCAGATTTTTTCTAAATGGGTAAAAGGATTGTGGTTTGCTCCAAATAATCTTAAAAAAGCCGCATTAGACCCACAGCATACAAAAGGATTGTATTTACCCTATTGGACTTTTGATGCACAGCTGCATGCCAATTATACCGGTCAAAGAGGAGATTATTATTATGTAAATGTTCCTTATACAACTACGGTAAACGGAAAAACAGTCACAAAAACACGACAAGAAAGAAGAACTCGATGGACTCCAGCAAGTGGGGCAATAAGTGGCTTTGTAGATGATACGTTGATCAAAGCATCTCATCAACGTAAAAACCCAATCCCTAAAAAGATTTCTAATTGGAATCTTGAGGGGCTAGAGTCTTTTAATACAAAATTTTTGGCTGGGTTTGTTACAGAAAAATATACCATCTCCTTAAAAGATGGACATTTAGCATCTACCAAAGAAGCAAAAAATATTGCAATATCTTGGGCTCGTGTTGATATTGGAGGAGATACGCAAAGAGTGCATGATATAGATATGAAATTAACGGAAGAAACATTTAAGCACATTTTGCTTCCTGTTTATATAAGTGCCTATCGATACAGCGGTAAAAAATATAATTTTTTTATAAATGGTCAAACAGGAAATATTGCTGGTAACAGGCCATACTCTTTCTGGAAAATATTCTTCTTTGTGATTTTTGTGATCCTTGTTATCGGTGTGGTTATCTGGATTTCAAATAATACTTGATTATTTAGAAAGAATAGAAGTAATTTCATAAGAAGGGATGTTAGTGTCCAGACATAATCTTTCACGAACTATAACCGAAACATGATGCTTTACCTTTAGTTTTTCGGGTTCTTGATTGAGCCCTTCTAATAAGGATTTGTGAATTCCTAAAGTTATTTCTTGTCCTGTAGATAAGGGGTTTACAACAGCAAAACCATTTGATACAATTTTGATCTTTATCAAAATGGCTTTTTTGTAATTTCTGTTACATACGTTAAAATCACTTAGAATGTCATAAATTTCTGCGGTTAGTTGTATTGCGTTAGGACTTAATTGACTTGGGGCTGGAGTTGTTTGCTTTTCTTTTTTGGGTAATGGTGTTGTTTGATTTATTTTTTTTTCTTTAGCAAAAGAAAGTGATTTGCAAGAGAAAGAAATAGTGATGATTACTAATGTTATATATAGAATTTTGTACATAGTTATAAAATAAAATAAGGAGCTAGCATATGCTAGCTCCTTATTTTTTAATTGTCTTTATTGTTTTAAAATTTTAAAAGCTTGCTTGTGGGTTCTTGCCAGTATTTTTACCACATAAAAACCAGAAGCCATTTCTGAAGCATCCCAGATGAGATCAGAATTTGTATCAATGTTTGATCTAGAGAATACTTCATTACCTACAATATTGTAAATTTTGATAGATACCTTTTCTTTGGATGCTATATTGTTAAAATTAAAAGTAAATCTATCTGATGAAGGATTGGGAGATGTCGTAACACTTTTTTCTATGGTTTTTAAAGTCGCAAGTTCCTTTTCTCCTTCTGGGTTCTCATTAACTGTTCCAAAAATTTGGAAAATCTGATCGCTAGGATTTCTTTGAAATGCTACAGAAGTTGGAGTCCAATCGGTTGCTCCTGTCCCGAAAAAGTCATCTTCATTTTTGAAATGAGACTCTGCACCTACACGCTCACGTTGTGTTAACCAGAACCATCTGTTTCTTTCTGGAGAAAAGTCCATAATAGTATATACAGATACCCAATAATTTCCACCGTTTAATACCTGTGCTTCTGGCAACTGAATATTTAGAGTAGGGTCTGATGAGTCAGAGATTGGAGCAATAACACCACTATTGTAAACTTCTTCTCCAGGTTTTCCTTGGTCATCATTGTATATAATTACAGTTACATTGGTTAGTTTGGATGAACCAGAGGAACCATATGCTAATATTCTTTCTACCGTCCAGGTATTTCCTTCGGGAACTGTAAAATCATCTGCAGATTGCGTTAAAATACTAAAATCGGTAATGTTTTCTGATGTTGTACTTTCTGCCAACGAGCCTATTTGATCATAAATTCCTGGTTCTGCCAATGTAATGGTTAGTCCTTCTGATACTTGTTCTGGCCCAGAAGTTGCAATAAGGTTTACAGTTGCTACACCTGATGATGTAGCATCCAAATTAAGAACCAGAGAATCATTTTTGATAGTTGCTGCAACAAGTTCTGGATTGGTGTTGGTAAGTTCTATATCGATAGGGTCCCCTTCAGAATGAACAAATAAATCTTTGATATTGATCTTTTGGGTATCTCTGTTCACGGTTCGAATATCATCGATAGAATAAGTAACGTGTAGAGAAGGTTGAGGCACTTCGTTAAAAACAGGGAATTTTGCGCTAAATAATCCGTTACCATGTGCTGCTAGTGCAATAAAACCATCTTTTCTGGTGACTACTTCATCTGCAACAGCATTGCCAATACGGAAATTTTCTTTGTACCAACGTGTGTTCTCACCTCGTAGGCCATAGGTATAATATAGCCCTGTACTGGTAGCGGCATATACTTTTTGCAATAGTGAACCTAAAAAACCTTGACTGCCTCCAAAAAATGCTGTACTCCTTACGGAAGGTCCATTACCGGTACCATCTGCATTTTCCTCTAGATTTCCACTAATATTAGTCCATGTTTCTCCGGCATTTTCGGTATAGAATAAACTAATTACGTTATAATTTGAGAAAGTAACGATGACTCTATTGTCATTAGATGGGTCTACGTTAATATCGTTTACAAATCCTTGAGGTAGTCCTTTTCCTGTAGAAAGATCAACGACTTCTTGATTATCTACTATGGCGTTATCCATTCTGTAAATTCCTCCGGTATTGGTGCCGTAGTATAATCGGTTTGCAACTGGATATGTCGAAACGTCTAATGATGTGATGGCACTTCCTACAGGGGTTTCAGAGTTCTCTAATCTTACCCAGTTTACCAGCGTAGATGAATTAGAAAATAACGGAATTTCATCAAGATCATTATTTCTCCAAATACTATTTCCTGCAGGAACATACATAATATTATCATTGTTTGGATCCAGAATAAAAGGGGTAACAAATCTAAATCCTGATGCAATAGGATTTACTCTCGTAAATGATAAGTCTTCTCCAGTTTCATTAACGTTTAGTCTGTAAATGCGTCCAAATTGAGAAGATACGTATTGCACTTTTCCTCCATCAGCAATTGCAGAATACGTTCCGTCACCACCAAACTGGTCTCTCCACGGAGCTTTTGGGTCATCTGAAGAAGTAAACCATGTACTATTATCCTGAAAACCTGCCAGAAGATTGTCGCTAACTGCTGATGGATCAAATGATACATGATAGGGCTGCGTAGTAAGGTATCCGTTGTTAAGAGATACCCAATCTACAGGTTCATCTTCAGAAAGATTAGTGGTAATATCTTCTGTAATAGCTACGCCACCATCTGATGCGGATAAGACCTTATTAGGGTTTGATGGATAAAAAACTAATGCGTGCTGATCAGGATGTTGATCGGGATAGACGGTAATGTCGTTCTTTGGTGAATAACCGCCAATCCAACCTTCTTTTCTCGTAGGTGTTGTAAATCCAGTAGTTGATCTGTATAAATTGGTGCCCCCTATAAATACAAGATTGGGGTCAGTAGGACTTACTTTGACTACCATATTGTACCCTCCTTGTAGGTTTAAGTTGCCTACACGGCCACCAATACCTGTTGGTAAATTAGGGGTAAGATCTGTCCAGGTTTCTTCAGGTGTAGTAGCATTGGCGTTGTACTTAAACAGGAAATCACCTTGGTTTCCAATTGCATCAGCAGCAAAGAAATATACAATGTTCTCGTTAGAAGGGTCAATTCCTATCACCGTTCTGTATACATTAGGGTAGGATTCTGGAGATATTTTTGTCCAATCTCCTATATCTCCTGTAGAACTGGTAAAAATTCCTGTATTAGGAATCCCATTACTACTAATAGTTGCATAGATTTGCCCAGTAGAGGTTACAGTTACTTCGGTAGTGTTTTCTGGGCCACCTTTTAATACCTCTTCGAATGAGTTACCTCCATCTTGAGATCTGTGAACTCCATCATTAGTTCCAACAATAATATCTCCATTTGTTGGATTGATAACCAAAGAGTTTATTATGTCAAAAGGAGAAGAAGTTGTTATATCACCATCATTCGTCGATTGCAATAACCTCCAGTTTCTTCCTCCATTAGTGGATTTGAAAATTCCTGTCCCTCCAAAAAAAGCACCTCCTGCGCTTGCGCTACCTAGACCTTCTCCCGTACCATAATACCAAATATGATGTTTGCCAGGCCTTGGATCCTGAGCAATAGTCGTGATACTGGGATTTTGCCTTCGGTTGGTCACTTTTCTCCAGGTTTTTCCGCTATCAGAAGAACGCCATAATCCACCAGATACTCCTCCTGCAAAAATTACATTTTCATTGGTTATATCAATAGCCAAAGCTCTTGTTCTTCCTCCTACGTTATAAGGCCCTCGATTTTTCCAGTATGAATAGTCCTTAGATTTTGCCGACTTAGCACCTCTTGCCATAGATTGTTTGGCATCATTTCCTATGTCAATTTTATTAGAAAAGACTATTGCTGCTTGTTTTATACCTTTTGGAACGGTATTCGTTTTAGGGTCTTTTGCTCTTTCAATCTCATATTTCATTCTCTCTAATGCGTTATCACCCGCTTTTTGGATTTGAGAAGTGTTGCTATGCAGCTTTGAAAGTTTGTAAAGTTGATGTCCTCTGTTTTGATTTTTGCCCTTGTTACTGGTTTGTTGAGGTATTTTTTTGGATTGTGAAGTTCCAAAAGTGATACCACCAAATACAGCGGCAACCCATATCAACGATTTGATTGTGTGAAGCGATTTTTTCATTATATATAGCTGGTTTAAATTGAATCTAATAAAGATAAGAATAGATGTTTTTTCTTGCTATATAAATGTATAAACTGCAAGTATAAATGTATAAAAGTACCGTCTCACTGCATAAAGTGTATTTTAAATTATAGTAGAGACAGGTTGGTAGGCAAGAATAATTTAAAAAGCTGTTTTTTGATACAGAAATTATAATAAGTGTTGGGTAAGGTGACGATAAATTTATTGTTTAATAATGCCCAATGAATTGACACTATAAAAGTGTATGTTAACTTTGTTTTATCGATACTGCTAACGAATAAAAAGCAACAAATTTGAAACAATTAATGACGTTTGTTTTCCTTAGCAGTAGCGATACAGTTAAAAAAAATAGTAATCACTAATTTTCTTCCTCTTGTAAGTTATTGGGATCTATAGGGAATTTTCTAAGAACTTCTAAAGCCCATTTATAATGTTGCATTACTTCTTGTGTTACACCATATTTGTCTTTGTGGTCCATCAAACGTTTATAAAGTTTTTCCTCTGTCATCATAATTGTTTTTGTTTTGAAGTTTTTGGTTTTCGTTAGTTTTGTTATTTTCTGTTTTAAGGGTATTTAATAGCGTAATAAAATTACTTTGTTCTTTTTTGTTAAATTGATGTTCCTGTTGATATGCTAGCATATATTGGTATAACTCTTCTTTAGTCATAGCTGAAAATGTGTTTTATCAAATATAATAAAATATGCAATATACTACATAATTTATACAGGCAATCAGATACTTATATCTGTAAGGTTATTTTCAACTACCTTATTAACAGGAAATTAGCCATTTTTGAGCATGGCTAAAGACGATAAATTCAAAGAAATATTAGGCGATCGATTACGGGGGCTACGATTAGATGCCGGATTAACGCTGATGCAATTAGCAGAAAAATCCGGAGTAAGTTATCGTACCGTAATAGATATTGAAAAAGGAGAAACCCGACCTTCAGTAGAAGTAATTAGGCTCCTTTGCACTGCACTAGACTATTCCCTTTCTGACTTTTTTAAATTTAAATATTAGTTTATGTGATTCTTAGTAATCTACACTATTGGTCACCTATTAGTTAGTAAAGGCTTGGTAAGTGGTGTGATATATAGGATTTATGAATTTGTTAGGCAAATCCTAGTTGAGTATGTTACACTTCATAACCAATTCACTACTTGCTACGAACATTATTGCAAGTAATATCATGTAAAAAATTCTAGTTGTAAGCTATAAAAATTTTTTTAATATTTCTTATGGAAAACCGTAAGTTACTTATGGTTTTATAGGAAATTTTAATTTTACCTATGGAATAAAATGCTAAAATGTATAAAATTAGGTATTTAGGGAGATGTAAATGGTTAGCATCTATTTAAAATAAAGAACCCAGATTTCAAAAATCTGGGTTCTTTATTTTAAAACTGTTTAATATCCTACTTTTTCTCTAACTCGTTTTAATACGACATTTGCAACTTCTGTTGCTTTTTTAGCACCAATTTCTAATGCTTTGTCGATTTCGTTTAGATTGTCTATATAATAATTATATCGTTCACGCTCTGCTGCAAATTTCTCGATTAGTAATTCGAATAAGGCTTGTTTTGCATGCCCATATCCATAATTACCTGCCTCATAATTTTTACGCATTTCTGCTTCTTGTGATGCTGTAGCAACCAATTTGTATAAAGCAAAAACATTACAAGTATCAGGGTCTTTAGGATCTTCTAGAGGTTTACTATCGGTTTCTATAGACATTATCTGCTTTCGTAGCTTTTTGTCTGGTAAAAATAAATTGATTGTATTTCCTTTTGATTTACTCATTTTACCACCATCGGTTCCAGGAACATACATGGTATCTTTTTTTAATTCAATTTCTGGTAAAACAAAAACTTCTCCTACTTGCGAGTGTATTCTCGAAGCAACATCACGAGTCATTTCAAGATGTTGAGTTTGATCTTTTCCTACGGGCACAATTTCTGCATCATATAATAAGATATCTGCTGCCATAAGCATAGGGTATGTAAATAACCCAGCATTTACATCCTCAAGACGATCTGCTTTGTCTTTAAAAGAATGTGCCAGTGTTAGTCGTTGATATGGAAAAAAACAACTTAAGTACCAAGATAACTCGGTTACCTGTGGGATATCACTTTGACGATAAAATACAGTTTTGTTAATGTCTAATCCAAATGCTAACCAGGTGGCCGCGGTAGAATATGTATTCTCCCGTAATGCTTCAGCGTTTTTGATTTGTGTTAATGAGTGCATGTCTGCAATAAACAAAAACGATTCATTTTCTGGCTTATTGGCCATTTCTATAGCGGGAATAATTGCACCTAATAAATTTCCTAAATGCGGAGTTCCCGTACTCTGTACTCCTGTTAGAATTCTGGACATTGTAATTTTTATAGTTTACTGACAAAGGTAATTTTTTTGTTCACATAGCTCAAATCAATTATGTATTTTTGATAAATGCATATAGTAAAGAATATTCTAATCCTTTTGTGGCGTATTTGGTTTTACATCCTTATGGGAGTGCCTCTTATTGTGATGTTCCCTTTATTATTAATTCTTACTTCTACAGAAAAGTGGTATCCTCAATTTTTTATAGTCGCCAGGATTTGGGCAAAGATCGTGTTGTACGGTAGTGGTTTTATTCCAAGAATAAAAAGAGATGTGTCTATTGATCCCAAAAAGAGCTATATGTTTGTTGCTAATCATACTTCTATGGCAGATATCATGTTAATGTTATACTGTGTAAAAAATCCTTTTGTATTTGTTGGAAAGAAAGAATTGGTGAAAATTCCTGTATTTGGTTTTTTCTATAAGCGTACATGTATATTAGTAGATCGTAATAGTCAAAAAAGTAGAAAAGAAGTTTTTGACAGTGCAGAAGCACGATTAAATGCTGGAACCAGTATTTGTATTTTTCCAGAAGGAGGAGTGCCAGATGATGAATCAATAGTGTTAGATCAATTTAAAGATGGAGCGTTTCGCCTTGCAATAGACCACCAAATCCCAATACTTCCGTTAGTGTTTTTGGATAATAAAAAACGATTTTCTTATACTTTTTTTAGTGGTGCACCTGGAGTAATGAGAGCTCGAATCCTTAAAGAAATTCTTACTAAAGGATTGTCGCAAGATCATAAAAAAGAAGTAAGAGAAAATACGCGAAATGTTATATTAAACGTATTACAATCAGATGTCAATAAATGATATTGAAAATTAGTGATTGTAGAACGTATGGGTGTATATTTTTAAATTTGAGATATAGGATTAAATGAAGTGTTAAAGATGAGTTCATATCAAAGAAAGACCCCGATAAAAAGTGATTGCTCTATAGAAAAAGCATTGCATGTAATTTCTGGAAAATGGAAACCTGCAATCTTAAGTGCGTTATTAAAGAAGAATTTAAGACTTAAAAATATAGAAAAAGGATTACCCGAGGCATCTAAAAGAGCACTTACACAACAATTAAAAGAAATGATTGATGATGGTCTTATACAAAAAAAGGATTTCAATCAATTTCCTAAAAAAACTGAATATTCGATTACCAACCTTGGGATACAGCTTTCTCCTGTATTTAAATCACTCACAGCTTTTGGGGATTTATTATAATAGAGTAAAAGAGTAGCTTAACAATATTGTCGAAGGATTAAAAAAATGCACTTATTGACCCATTAAGGATTTATCAATCTTGTGATCAGGTTATACCCTTTGAGTTATGAATTTTTTCAATAATCTTATGGGGCAAAATTTACCCCTTATTTGATGTAAACTTTTAGCACTTTAGTTTTGCTGTATGAATACTAAAGAATAAAAAAATGAAAAAAAAGGGTGTAATAATACAAGCTAGTTCTAGAGCCAATGGTAATACCCATCGAGTAGTTTCTTTTGTTAAAGAAAGAACAGGGTTTGATAGTATCGACTTATCTGCCAAAAAAATAGGTCATTATGATTATCAATTCAAAAACAATACAGACGATTTTTTACCATTGATAAAAAAAATTACAGAAGAGTATGAGGTATTTATTTTTGCAACTCCAGTGTATTGGTATGCTATGAGCGGTATTTTGAAGGTGTTTATGGATAGAATAACCGATTGTCTGCAAATTGAAAAAGAAATTGGAAGGAAACTAAGCCAGAAATCTATGGGAATGATTAGTTGTGGATCGGATTCAGAATTAAAAGATGGTTTTACAATGCCGTTTAAGGAAACAGCAAATTATTTACAAATGTCGTATTTGGGAGATGTTCATACATGGATTGAAAATGATGCAATTCCATCGAATGTGGAAAATGAATTAATACGTTTTAGTGATCGAATACAATAGATCTATGCCATTTTCTAATACCATTTTTGGGTAATTTTACATTAGAAATGGTATTCATGTAAAATAACAAAGCCGTTTCTCCCCAGAAACGGCTTTGATCATCATTGCTTTATAGGCAATAATCTAACCAACTAAAAAAGGTCTACTTCTTTTTAGAATTTGATGTTTATACCTGTGTAAATTCCAAAATAATAAGGTTTAAAATCAGTTGTTTCATTAAGTGCATTAAACTGATATTTAAAGATAGGTTCAAGATTTATTTCGAACTGATCAGACAGTTCATAATCTACTCCTAAACCTATATTACCGGTAAAACTAAGATTATTGAGGTTGTTTGCTTCTCCTATCAGTGTTTCAAAATCACCTGTTTCTATATATATATTGTTTTTTTGAAGTAATAATGTACTAACTCCTCCGATCATATTGATACCAATCTTTTTATCGACAATGGCATACTTCATTTCTAAAGGAATTTCTAAATAATTAATACTCTGGTTAAGTAGTCCAGAATTTTGCGCCGGTGTATTAGGATTTTTTCTAATGTCGGCAGAAATTTTAGGATTTTCTTCAAGGTCAGAAATTAAAATAATATCAGATGTAGTATTATAATTTATAGATTGTAAGTTTTGACTACTGGTTGTTGGTGTAAATCCAACATTTTCTGTTTGGTATCCTAGATCAACGTTGTTAAGTCCAGATCGAATACTAAATCTATCATTTACCGCATAAGATATTTGAACCCCATAGCTCATATTTACTTGCCCATTTTTATCGTTGTCAGAAAATTTAGGGTCTATAGAAGATGCGTTCCCGATAGTATTGTAATACACTGGAGCAATATTAGGAGCTATGTTCCATTTTTTTGAAGTAGTTTCAGTTTCTTCTGAGACACTTTCTTTTTCGGTTTCGGCAATCTCATCAAATAGTGATCTTTTACCATTAGTGTTTTGTGAATCTGTTTTGGTTAGAACTATTTCTTCGATATCTTTCTTTGCGGGTATATCGGGATGATCATTTGTCATTTTTTGATGAGGTAAGCTATTTTCCTTTTGAAAATCATGCTTTGCTATCCCCGATACTTGTTCTTTGTTATTAGGTATATGTTTTTTTATAGGTTGATTTGTAAGTGATTGTGTATGATCAGATAATGGGGTAGATACATCTTGTTGTTTAGATAAATTCTGATGCGAATGTTGAGCTTCTGCTACACTTTTTTGGGTAGGAGCTACTAATGGTGCTACAGATGTACTTGTTTTTGATGATTTAGAAGTAATAGCCTTAACTGTAGATGGGGTTTCTGTTTGAGGGGTGATTACATCATTTTTTTGAGTATCATATACTATTTCTTCATTTTCTATTTTGTGTTCGATGACTGGAGCTTGATCAGAAGATTTGTCCAAAGCATCGTTTGTAGTGGTGTTTTTGTTAGTGTCTGTAATCGTAATCTTTTGAGATTCATCGGTATCAAAATAAAGAAAACTTCCTCCTGTCATCAAAGCAATTAAAACTGCAATTCCCGCAGCTCGATACCAAAGAGGAAGGAATAGTACTCTTTTCTTATCTTCCTTTTGGCGTGCTTTTATTTTTTTCCATACCATTTCATCGGGAGTAATCTCAAAATCTTTGAACTTCTCCTGAAATAAACGGTCTATATTTTTTCTGTCGCTCATAATCGTCCTTCAATTGTTTGAACGTAAAGTTCTTTGTTGGTTTCGAGTTTTTCTTTTAAAATATTTCGGGCCCTTGCCAAATTAGATTTGGAAGTACCTGTTGATATACCAAGCATTTTGGCTACCTCTTTATGAGAATATCCATCAAGCACATATAGATTAAACACCAGTCTGTAACGATCTGGTAATTGTTGAATAATTTGTAAGAGATAATCTAATGGTACTTGTTCATCATCAATATCTACATCAACCTCTTCAATAACATCTTCATTAATAATTTCGAAAACCTTTTGTTTTCGATATTTCTGCAATGCGGTATTAATTGTTATTCTTTTCATCCATCCTTCAAAAGACCCCTGAAACTTATATTGACCTATTTTATCAAAGATGGTAATAAAAGCATCTTGCAAGGTATCTTCTGCACTAGAGTGATCGGTAGCATACTTTAGGCAAATGGAAAATAACTTACCACAAAACAATCTGTACAATTGTTCTTGTGCATTAGCATCATTCTTTTTACATTTTTTTATAAGTTGGTCTAAACCCACTACTACCTTTTTTTACTGATTAAAGTATCGGTACTTCGATAACTAGATAATCATTGTTTCCGTTTGTTTGTTTTCCTTGCCAAAATTTAAAAATATACGCCTTCTCTTCCTCTGCAATAAACTCAAAAGAGGTTTTTAATAATTCAGAATTTTCCATACAATCATTCTTGTTAACCACAAGATTAACTACCGCTATGGTTTGCTCATTTTTTGATATTTCTGTGTCTAATCCAACAAAAGAATAACAGTTTGTTGGTGGAGTATAATATACCGTAATAGTATACTTTTTTCCTTTTTCAAATTGCTCTGGAACAGTTACCTTATCTACGGGTACTAACTCATAAAAAAAGCTAGTATCGTCACTATCAGAACATTTTGTAAAGACAATCACAATAAAAAATACCAAAAACATATGTATCATTCTCATGCTTTGGGGTTTTGAGAAATAAGTTACCTTATTTTATATCTAGATGTAATATAATGAAGAAGGTTGCCTATAAGGTATAAAAAAAACCCGATTTTTCGGGTTTTTTATCTATTCCTTAAAAATTGATCCTATTTATAAATAGAATGAGTTTTATTTTTAATCCACATTGTGGAGTTTAATTCTCCGAGGCTTGCCTCGAAATGTAAAAACTGTTTTTCCGCTAGATGCTTCGTGAGCTTGCTCCGAGGTAGTTGACTAGAATTCTTATTCTTTTGCGATTTTAATAGCTTCTTTAATTTTTTCTTCAAGCTCATCCATTAGTTCTGGGTTATCATTTAGCAATGCTTTTACAGAATCTCGTCCTTGCCCCAGCTTGGTATCTTGATAACTAAACCATGAACCGCTTTTTTTCACGATTTCATAATCTACTCCTATATCAATGATTTCACCATTTTTAGAAATTCCCTGCCCATACATAATGTCAAATTCTGCAGTTCTAAAAGGTGGTGCTACTTTATTTTTTACCACTTTTACTCGGGTTTTGTTTCCGGTAACTTCACTATTGCTATCTTTTATTTGTGTAGAACGACGAATATCCAGTCGTACCGAAGCATAAAATTTTAAAGCATTTCCTCCAGTTGTAGTTTCAGGATTTCCAAACATAACTCCTATTTTTTCACGAAGCTGGTTGATAAAAATCACAGTACAATTGGTTTTACTAATAGAGCTGGTTAATTTTCTAAGTGCTTGAGACATAAGTCGAGCATGAAGTCCCATTTTAGAATCTCCCATTTCACCTTCGATCTCACTCTTTGGCGTTAGTGCTGCTACAGAATCAATAACAATAATATCGATAGCACCAGATCTTATTAAGTTATCGGCAATTTCTAAAGCTTGTTCTCCATGGTCAGGTTGAGAAATAATAAGATCATCGATATTTACACCAAGTTTTTCTGCATAAAAGCGATCAAAAGCATGTTCTGCATCTATAAAAGCAGCAATCCCACCTGCTTTTTGTGCCTGTGCAATTGCATGTAGCGTAAGTGTAGTTTTACCAGAAGATTCTGGTCCATAAATCTCGATTACTCTTCCTTTAGGGTAGCCACCTACCCCCAGAGCCAAATCCAAACCAAGAGATCCCGTAGGGATCACATCTACTTCTTGTACGGCACTATCGCCCATCTTCATTACGGTCCCTTTACCATATGCTTTGTCTAATTTATCTAAGGTAAGCTTAAGGGCTTTTAATTTTGCGTCTTTCTCTGTACTCATTTGTTGTTCAAATATATCGGGATTTGACATTGATATTAACTTTTTGCTAAAATACTATTTCTTTTAATAGTAATAATATTGATTCTAAAATGGTTATTAACAACAAAATCTATTTAGATTTTGTGACCAAAAAAAGTAAAATTTACATGATTAAATGTTTTTTTTTGATCTGCTACGCAACCTATATTACTTTTTTACATCTACAGTAAAAGCAATAATGAATCAAAAGATACTATGATGTTTCTTAAAAGAGTCATTAAACATGACATTAATGGCTGTACAATTAGCAATTGTATAGTAGAAGGTCGCTAGCTCCGTTAATAAATTATTTTGTCGTTAAAATAAATATTATATTATTAACGGATTAGCCAAAAAATGCCTTGAATCTTATTTCAAGGCATTTTTTAATGAAACACATGCCGTAGCTCTATCCCAAAAACATAGTACAATAGTTGCAGATTGCTTTATGATTTGTACTTTTGCACTTATATTTTTCTTTAACTTAAAAACGTAAGTATAGCATGCAACTGTACAACAAATTAAGTGCTAAAGAAAGAGCAGCGCTTATCGATGAAGCCGGTACCGACCGACTTACGCTTTCTTTCTATAAATATGCACAAATAGGAAATCCAGAAATTTTTAGAAATCACCTTTTTATTCATTGGGACGATTTGAACGTCTTGGGAAGAATCTATGTTGCTAATGAAGGAATCAATGGGCAATTGTCTGTTCCTGCCCCCAATTTTGAAGCCTTTAAAAAACATTTGGATAGTATTACTTTTCTAGAAAATGTTCGACTTAATATCGCTCGGGAACAAGATTCAAAATCTTTCTTAAAACTAAAAGTCAAAGTTCGACATAAAATTGTAGCAGATGGATTGAATGATACCACATTCGATGTTACAAATAAGGGGGTGCATGTAGATGCAGAAAAATTTAATACGCTTATTGAAGATCCTGACACTGTGCTGGTGGATATGCGTAATCATTATGAAAGTGAGATAGGCCATTTTAAAGGAGCCGTTACTCCAGATGTAGATACTTTTAGGGATTCTTTAGATATAATTGAAGAAGATTTGAAAGATCATAAAGAAGATAAAAAACTGGTCATGTATTGTACTGGTGGCATACGTTGTGAAAAAGCCAGCGCATATTATAAACATAAAGGTTTTAAGAATGTATTTCAGTTAGAAGGCGGTATTATAGAATATGCAAGACAAGTAGAAGCACAAGGACTTGAAAATAAGTTTTTAGGAAAGAATTTTGTTTTTGATCATAGGAGATCAGAACGTATCTCTGATGATGTAATTGCTTGTTGTCATCAATGTGGTAAACCTTGTGATACACATGTAAATTGTGAAAATGAGGCATGTCATCTTTTATTTATTCAGTGTGAAGAATGCGCAACAGCAATGGAAAATTGTTGTTCTACATCTTGTAAGGAAATTAACAGGCTCCCTTTTGAAGAACAAAAAGCATTGCGTAAAGGCAAAGGGAATAGTAATAAGATATTTAAAAAAGGTCGTTCTGAAGCCTTGAAATACAAACAATAAAGATAAAAAGAAAAAGAGCGCTGGTGCAGATAATTTTTTTATTCTCTTATCATATAGTATCTTTAACGATTTAGAGGTTAGAAACAAAGAGTTTCTAACGATAGTAAGAACCACATTTGTTGTGTTTGATCACAAACAAATTTCAATATATAGTAAAAAATATGGGGTGTAACAGTTGTTCCTCTGCAAAGGATGGACAACCAAAGGGCTGTAAAAACAATGGTACCTGTGGTACCGATGGTTGTAACAAGTTAACAGTTTTTGATTGGTTGTCTAATATGTCATTACCGAGTGGTTCGACACCATTTTCTTGCGTCGAAGTACGATTTAAGAATGGAAGAAAAAGCTTCTTTAGTAATCCCGAAAATTTATCATTAAGCATAGGAGATATTGTAGCTACCGAGTCTTCTCCTGGTCACGATGTTGGTATAGTAACATTGACTGGAGAGTTAGTGCGTATCCAGATGAAAAAGAAAAAAGTCGCATTAGATAGCGATGAGGTTAAGAAAATTTATAGAAAAGCTACTCAAAAAGATATCGATATTTGGCAAAAATCAAGAGATCGTGAAGAAGGGATGAAAGTTCGTGCTCGTGAAATTGCCATACGATTAGAATTACAGATGAAAATCTCTGATATAGAGTTTCAGGGTGATGGTTCTAAAGCTACATTTTACTATACCGCAGAAGAGCGTGTTGATTTTAGACAATTGATCAAAGAATTTGCACAAGAATTTAGCACACGTATAGAAATGCGTCAAGTTGGATTTAGACAAGAAGCAGCACGATTGGGAGGGATAGGCTCTTGTGGTCGAGAATTATGTTGCTCTACTTGGTTAACCGATTTTAGATCGGTTAATACCAGTGCGGCCCGCTATCAACAATTATCACTAAACCCTCAGAAATTGGCTGGTCAGTGCGGAAAACTAAAATGCTGTTTAAACTATGAGTTAGATGCTTATATAGATGCATTATCTAATTTTCCTAAAACAGAAACAAAACTGAAAACCGAAAAAGGAACCGCAATTTGTCAAAAGATTGATATTTTTAAAGGCGTATTGTGGTATGCTTATGAAGGAGAATGGATGAATTGGCACAAGATTTCTACTGAAGATGTAAGTGAAATAATTACAGCAAATGCGAATGGAGAAAAGGTAGCAAGTCTCGAAGAATATGCTTCAGAATTTATTGAAGATACCAAAACCGACTATGAAAACGTTGTAGGGCAGGATAGTTTAACAAGATTCGATCAGCCAAAACGAAGTAATAGAAGAAGAAATAGAAATAAAAGAAAGTCGCAGGCAAAAGGAAAAACGCAGGAAAAAGGGAAAACACAAGAAAAAAAGACAGTAGCAAATACAAAAGGTAAAAGCGATGCTACAGAACGTAAAAAACAGAATAATTCTAATAAATCAAATAACCAACGTAATAAAAGACGCAAGTCTCGTAACAGAAATAATGATAAAGCGTAAGGTTTTTTTACTAGTTTTTGTGGTTATAAGTATGATTTCTTGTGATGATACAGGAGTTTTTGATCAGTACAAAACCGTTTCAAATACATGGGAAATAGATGAAGAAATTGAATTTTCTCTTCCTAATCTAGATTCTTTAAAAGCATATAATCTTTTTATTAACGTTCGAAATACTAACGATTATCAATATAGTAACTTATTTATCATTAGTGAGATGAAATTTCCTAACGGTAAAATAGTTAAGGATACCTTAGAATATACTATGGCAGCACCCGATGGTCAATGGCTTGGGACAGGTTTTTCTGATGTTAAAGAGAGTAAACTATGGTATAAAGAAAAAGTATACTTTAAGGAATCAGGAGAGTATACAATTTCATTGCAGCATGCCATGCGAAAGAATGGAGAAATAAACGGGGTATCTTCATTAGAAGGGATTACAGATGTTGGCTTTAGAATCGAAAATGTAGAGAAGCCATGATAATGGACCAATACCCAAGGTATCTAAATTAAACAGTAAAATAAGGTTAACAAACCGATAAAATAGATTTAAAACGAATTCATATAACCCATACCCATAGATTTAAATAACTGAAATATGGCAAAGGCAAAACCCAAATCCAAAAAAAAGGCAAAACCTGCAACTAATAGTACCCTTAAGTTTATAAAAGGATTCTGGATACTGTTTGGGACAGGATTACTACTTGTAATGCTTTTATTTCTTTTAGCAAGCTGGGGAGCTTTTGGCGAAATGCCAAAATTTGAAGAATTAGAAAACCCTCAGAATGATTTGGCGACACAGATTATCTCTTCGGATGGGGTACAAATAGGGACTTTTTTCAAGGAAAACAGAACACCGATTAATTATGAAGATCTACCACAGCATTTGGTAGATGCATTGATAGCTACAGAAGACGCAAGATATTATGACCATTCTGGTATCGATGCCAGAGGAACACTTAGAGCTTTTATATTTTTAGGAACCAAAGGAGGAGCCAGCACCATCTCACAACAGTTGGCTAAACAGTTGTTTACTGGGGGATCAAGAAATAAACTAGAAAGGTATTTGCAGAAAATCCAGGAGTGGGTAATTGCAACTCGACTGGAGAGACAATATACCAAAAAAGAAATCATTACAATGTATCTTAATAAGTATGATTTTTTGAATCAGGCTATTGGTATTAGTTCAGCTTCTAGAATTTATTTTGGAAAGGGTCCTAAGGATCTTAAGATTGAAGAAGCCGCTGTACTAGTAGGGATGCTAAAAAACTCATCATTGTTTAACCCGCTTCGAAGACCAGATATGGTTAGAGACAGAAGAAACGTAGTATTGGGGCAAATGGCAAAATATGGGTACATTGATGAAAAACTAAGTGATCAACTTCAAGAATTGCCGTTGACATTAGATTACTCTCCAGAAGGACATAACGACGGTACGGCTACCTATTTCAGAGAATATGTAAGAAGCTGGATGGCCGATTGGGTAAAAAAGAACCCGAAAGAAAAAAATGATGAGGGAGATACACAATACTATAATATCTATAGAGACGGATTGCGAATTAATGTGACTATAGATTCTCGTATGCAAAAATATGCAGAAGAAGCAGTAGAAGAGCACATGGCAAATCTGCAAAAAGAGTTTGACAAGCAAGAGAAGAAAAACAAAACTACTCCTTTTAGAAATATATCAGAAGCAGAAGTTGAAGGAATACTTAATAGAAGTATCAGATCTTCTGCGAGAAGGAAAAAAATGCTGAGTCAAGGTAAAAGCGAAGATGAAATACGAAAGTCTTTTGATCAAAAGACAGAGATGCGCATTTTTAGCTGGAAAGGAGAAATAGATACCATTATGACTCCTAAAGATTCTATTCTTTACTATAAAAAGTTTCTACGATCGGGGTTAATGTCTATGGAACCACAAACTGGCCATGTAAAAGCATGGGTAGGAGGTGTAAATTATAAACATTTTCAGTACGACCATGTATATCAAGGAGCAAGACAGGTGGGGTCTACTTTTAAGCCGTTTGTATATGCCACGGCGATCGATCAGCTTAAATTATCTCCTTGTGATACATTGCCAAAATCTCAGATAACGATTCCTGCAGGTTCTCATGGGGTAATAGATAAAGATTGGACACCCAAAAATAGTGGAGGAGGATATTCTGGGTATATGAGCCTTAAAGAAGCATTAGCAGGTTCTGTAAATACAATTTCTGCTCGTTTGTTGGATAGAGTGGGACCAGAACCTATTGTGCGTTTAGCGAAGAAAATGGGGGTAGAATCAGAAATTGTACAAGTAGCTTCTATTGCTTTGGGATCTGTAGATCTAAAACTATCAGAAATGGTAGGTGCATACAGTACTTTTGCAAACCAGGGTATTTATACCAAACCTGTAACCATTACCAGTATCGAAGATAAAAACGGAATGGTATTATACCAGTTTGTACCAGAAACAAAAGATGTGATTAGCAAAGAAGCAGCCTATGTAACTATTAACCTTATGGAAGGGGTAACACAATCTGGTTCTGGAGTACGATTGCGAACTGGACCCTCGTCTCGATATGATATTAAAAGTGTGGTGACAGGACATCCTTATCTATTTAAAAATCCTATAGCAGGTAAAACAGGAACAACGCAAAATCAAAGTGATGGTTGGTTTATGGGGATCGTTCCCAACTTATGTACCGGTGTATGGGTGGGTGCAGATGATAGAGCAACACATTTTAGAACAATTACTTTTGGTCAAGGAGCTGCTATGGCATTACCTGTCTGGGGGTTGTATATGAAAAAATGCTATGCAGATAAGAGTTTAAATGTATCTACAGCTGCTTTTAAAAGACCAGAAAACTTAAGTATCGAAGTGGACTGTGGTGCTTTCAGGAAGAAAAATAATCAAGATGAAAATATAGACGACGAGTTTAGTTTATAAATAAGTTACGAAGTGTCGTAATAATATTGCATTTAAGCGAAATTCTGATTGAAAAATTAAGAATGCATCTATATTTTATCTAGTAATTAATAAATAGTAAGTAACATTTTCCTTCATTGTTACATATATGTGTTGTTTAAATAACCCTACGCTCTGCTAGTGGTAAATTTTATTGAAATATTTTATGTATTTACACGGTGTAAATAGCGTATAAAATGTGCTTAAGAAACTCCCTTCAGCAAAAAAAAAGAATTTATATAACCTAAAACCATTGATTTAAATAACCAGAATATGGCAAAGGCAAAACCTAAATCTAAACCAAAAAAGAGAGTAAAATCCCAGATAAATAATACGCTAAAGTTCATTAAAGCATTTTGGATATTATTTGGATCGGGATTATTGTTGGTAATGCTTTTATTTCTTTTAGCCGGTTGGGGTGCTTTTGGCGAAATGCCAACATTTAGAGATTTAGAAAATCCTCAAAATCATCTGGCTACTCAGATTATTTCTTCAGATGGCAAGCAAATAGGAACTTTTTTTAAAGAAAATCGTACTCCAGTTAGTTATGATGATCTTTCTCAAAATTTGGTAGATGCATTAATCGCTACAGAAGATGCTAGATATTATGAGCATTCTGGCATAGATCCTAGAGGTACTATGAGAGCTTTTGTTTTTCTTGGTAAAAAAGGAGGTGCTAGTACAATTACTCAGCAGTTAGCCAGATTGCTATTTGTTGGTAAGAGAGCAAAGAATTGGAAAAAATATTTTCAAAAAATAAAAGAATGGGTAATTGCAACTCGTTTGGAAAGACAATACACAAAGAAAGAGATTATTGCGATGTATCTTAATAAGTATGATTTTTTGAATCACGCAATTGGGATTAGTTCTGCATCTAGAATTTATTTTGGTAAAAGCCCCAAAGAACTGAAGGTAGAAGAAGCCGCTGTTTTAATTGGAATGTTAAAAAACTCATCCTATTATAATCCATTGCGTAAGCCAGAAAGAGTAAGAAATAGAAGAAATGTTGTTTTAAAGCAAATGGAAAAGTATGGATACCTAGATAAGAAGGAAAGAGCAAAGTTAAGAGAATTACCACTTACGCTAAACTATTCTCCAGAAGGGCATAATGTCGGCATGGCGACTTATTTTAGAGAATATGTAAGAAGTTGGATGGCTGATTGGGTAAAAAAGAACCCAAAAGAAAATGTTGAGGAAGGTGAAAGACAATACTATAATATATATCGAGACGGATTACGAATAAATGTAACTATAGACTCTCGTATGCAACGATATGCAGAAGAAGCTGTAAAAGAGCATGTATCTAATCTTCAGAAGGAGTTTGATAAACAAGAAAAGAGCAATAAAACTAGTCCTTTTAGAAATATTGCAGAAGATGAAGTAAAATGGATTATTAATAAAAGTATCCGATCATCTGCTCGAAGAATGCAAATGTTGAGTGAGGGAAAAACAGAAGCCGAAATAAAGAAGTCTTTTGATCAGAAAACAGAGATGCGTATTTTTAGCTGGAAAGGAGAAATTGACACCATTATGACTCCTAAAGATTCTATTCTCTACTATAAGAAATTTCTACGATCAGGATTAATGTCTATGGAACCAAAAACGGGTCATGTAAAAGCATGGGTTGGGGGGATAAGCTATAAGCATTTTCAATATGATCATGTGTATCATGGAGCGAGACAGGTAGGATCTACTTTTAAGCCATTTGTATATGCTACCGCTATTGACCAACTTAAGTTGTCGTCATGTGATACATTACCAAAATCCCAGATAACGATTCCGGCAGGATCTCATGGAGTTATAGGTAAGGATTGGACGCCAAAAAACAGCCCTCCAAGTTATTCGGGATATATGAACCTTAAGGAAGCGTTGGCTAGTTCTGTGAATACAATTTCTGCTCGATTATTGGATAGAGTCGGACCAGAGCCAATTGTGCGCTTGGCAAAGAAAATGGGGGTAGCATCAGAAATTCCGAAAGTAGCGTCAATCGCATTAGGATCGGTAGATTTAAAGCTCTCAGAAATGGTTGGTGCATACAGTACTTTTGCTAATCAAGGAATTTATACCAAACCTGTTACTATAACCAGTATCGAAGATAAAAATGGGATGGTGTTATACCGGTTTGTACCAGAAACAAAAGATGTTATCAGTAAAGAAGCTGCTTATGTAACGATCAACCTTATGGAGGGAGTTACACAATACGGTTCGGGTGCTCGTTTGCGATCAGAAGCTTCTTCAAATTACATTTTCAAAAATGTTATCACCGGGCACCCCTACGAATTTAAAAACCCAATAGCAGGTAAAACAGGAACTACTCAAAATCAAAGCGACGGTTGGTTTATGGGTGTTGTTCCTAACTTGTGTACAGGTGTTTGGGTAGGTGCAGATGATAGAGCAACACACTTTGAATCTGTAGCCTATGGACAAGGTGCTGTTATGGCATTGCCTATTTGGGGATTGTATATGAAAAAGTGCTATGCTGATAAAGAATTAAATGTATCTACAGCAGCTTTTACAAAACCAGAAAACTTAAGTATTGAAGTAGATTGTGATGCCTTTAGAAAGAGAAAAGATCAGGATGACAATATAGATGACTTTAGTTTATAAACTTACATGGATAACCCATACTCTTTAAAACTAGAAATAGTATAATAATTCATAAAGATGGTTGCTATTGTTAGTATATTCATTCATTCTAAGAGGAAATAATACTATATTCCTTCGTATTTATGTAACAATGTACATTATATTATAAGAATAGGATTACTTCATAAATAAAGCCATCAATTGGATGGTAATATACTACCATATTTTTAGTACATTTAGTCAGTTAAAAATTGACTCATATGATTCGTAAAACGGTAGCCGATGTAACCGAAGCAGTAGCAGGAATAAAAAGTGATATGACCTTTATGCTTGGAGGGTTTGGCCTTTGTGGGATTCCCGAAAATATAATAGCTGCACTTGTAAAATCAAATATAAATGGTCTTACCTGTATTTCTAACAATGCAGGGGTCGATGATTTTGGATTGGGGCTCTTACTTCAAAAAAAGCAAATCAAAAAAATGATCTCTTCGTATGTAGGTGAGAATGATGAATTCGAACGGCAGATGTTAAGTGGTGAGTTGGATGTAGAATTGATTCCGCAAGGTACCCTGGCAGAAAGGTGCAGAGCCGCACAAGGGGGCTTTCCTGCGATTTATACTCCTGCAGGCTATGGTACCGAAGTAGCAGAAGGAAAAGAAACCAGAGAGTTTGATGGTAAGATGTATGTGCTAGAGCATGCATTTAAAGCAGATTTTGCTTTTGTAAAGGCTTGGAAAGGGGACGAAGCGGGCAATCTGATTTTTAAAGGAACTGCTAGAAATTTTAATCCATGTATGTGTGGTGCAGCAAAAATTACCGTGGCAGAGGTAGAAGAATTAGTTCCTGTGGGAACGTTGGATCCTAACCAGGTACATATTCCGGGTATTTTTGTACAGCGAATATTTCAAGGGACGGATTATGAAAAAAGAATAGAACAACGCACAGTTCGATCAAGGGGTGTGTCCTAAAAGTCGAATACTTAAGAAATATGTGACAATTGTTTCAAAAAGAGTAAAAGTATTATGTTAGATAAAAACGGAATAGCAAGGCGTATTGCCAAAGAATTAAAGGATAAATACTACGTTAATTTAGGAATTGGGATTCCTACTCTGGTTGCTAATTATATTCCGCAAGGAATAGAAGTAGAATTTCAGAGTGAAAACGGGGTGCTGGGTATGGGACCTTTTCCTTATGAAGGCGAAGAAGACTCAGATATTATAAATGCAGGAAAGCAAACAATTACCACCATGCCGGGAGCTTCTTTTTTTGATTCGGCAACGAGTTTTGGTATGATAAGAGGGCAACACGTCGATCTAACAATTCTAGGAGCGATGGAGGTTTCTGAAAATGGTGATATTGCCAATTGGAAAATACCCGGTAAAATGGTGAAGGGAATGGGTGGAGCAATGGATCTGGTTGCCAGTGCAGAAAATATAATTGTAGCTATGATGCATACCAATAAAGCAGGAAAATCCAAATTACTTAAGAAATGTTCACTTCCGCTCACAGGAGTAAACTGTGTAAAGAAAATTGTGACCAATTTAGCGCTTTTGGAAGTTACAGAAAAAGGTTTCAAATTACTTGAGAGAGCACCTGGGGTATCTGTAGAAGATATAAGAAACGCTACCGAAGGAAATCTGATCGTAGAGGGAAATATTCCAGAAATGACATTGGATTGATTTCTTCCTAATTCTAATTACAGGATAACGAATAATAAATAATATCGAACGAATAATAAATTTAATATTGCTTCGTTTCTAATGTAACGTTCATATTTTTAATTTTTTGAAAGAAAAAAGCTACAAAATAATAGTATTTTGAAAACTAAAAACACCTATTTTAGTAGGTAAAATGAAGTTTTTAGTTTTAAATGTTAAAGTTTTGTGTATTTCATCTATTTTTTAAGTATTTAAACGTTTTTATTAAAAATAAATTAGATATTAGTACCACTTAAAAATGATGTCCCCTATAACAGACGTTTTTAAGAATTAAATGAGTTAGTAACCCACACATATTGTCCCTATTATGAAAAAGCGTCTAAACAAGCTACAAAAAACCATGAAACCAACTTTAGAACTAGTTTCAAACTGTATTTATGTAGCTAAGAAAGTATTTTTGTTAATGTGATTTTTTGTTGTTGATTAATCGCAACTCCCCAAGTCGCGATGAATTAAACCTGTTAATCTAGTATATGGCTTAACAGGTTTTTTATTTGCAAAAAATATAGTTGCTACTACCTTATTATTTTCCTTTGGGAATTGCTTCGATAAGCTTTTTGGTATATTCTTTTTGTGGATTTTGATAGATATGATCTGCATCTCCATGTTCTTCTATGTTCCCGTTGTTCATCACTAATAATTGATTAGACATGTATTTTACAACTGCAAGATCATGAGATATAAAAATATAGGTAAACCCAAAATTCTCTTTTAACTCGTTTAATAAATTAAGTACTTGTGCCTGTACCGAAATATCAAGAGCACTTACAGATTCATCACAAACAATTAGTTTGGGACGCAATGCAATGGTACGTGCAATGCCTATTCTTTGTCGTTGACCCCCGCTAAACTCATGCGGATAACGATTAAAGTGATTTTCGTCAAGACTTACTCTTTTGAGTAGTTCTAATACCTTTTCTTTTCTTTCTTTATCATTAGTATATAAATTGTGAACTTTCATGGGTTCCATGATGGCGTTACCAACAGTCAATCTAGGGTTTAATGATGCAAACGGATCCTGAAATATGAGTTGAATCTCTTTTCTAAGCACCCTAATTTCTTTGGATGATAATTGTGTAATGTCTTGACCTTTATATAAAATTTGACCTTCATCTGCTTTGTCAAGTTGTAAAATAGTATTGCCAAGTGTCGATTTACCACAACCCGATTCTCCAACCAATCCCAAAGTCTCTCCTTCATAAAGTTTAAAACTTACTCCATCGACCGCTCTAAATTCTGATGTACCAAACAATCCTGCTTTGGAAAAGTAACTCTTTTTAACATTAATAACTTCTAATAAAGGAGGTTTGCTATATAATTTTTGATGTTGTAGTTCTCGATCTTTTGTGGTAATTATTTCTGGATTTTGAGTAGTGTCTTCCAAAAAATCGGAAATCGTTGGTAATTTTTTATACCGAACATTCATAGGGGGGCGGGCATTGATCAATGCTTTGGTATATTCCTTTTCAGGAGCATGAAATATGGCATTTGCAGTTCCGTATTCTACAACCTTTCCTTGATACATTACCGCCACATGGTCTGCTATTTCAGAAACCAATGAAAGGTCGTGAGAGATAAAAAGAATACTCATTTTATACTCTGTTTGTAAACTTTTAAGGAGGGCGATAATTTCTTTCTGTACCGTTACATCAAGTGCTGTAGTAGGTTCGTCTGCAATAAGAAGTTTTGGTTTACAAGCAATTGCCATGGCAATCATAATACGTTGCTTTTGGCCTCCACTTAATTCATGAGGATAGGCATTATAAGCACGATCGGGATCGGGTAATTTTACTTTATGAAATAATGAAAGTACTTCGGATCTGGCTGCTGATTTTTTTAACGAAGTATGCCTAAGTAAGATTTCGAGTACCTGTTTACCACATTTCATAGATGGATTTAAAGAACTCATCGGTTCTTGAAAAATCATAGCAATTTCATTACCTCGTAATGCTTCTAATTTTTTCTGATCCAAATCTAATAACGAATCATTTTGATAGTGTATAGAGCCAGAGTCGATACGAGCTAATTTTTGAGGTAATAACGCCATAATGGCAAGCGATGTGACCGATTTACCACTGCCAGATTCTCCTACTACTCCAAGGATTTTGTTCGTATGTATATCGAAGGAGACATTGTATAGCACCTGATTTTTATGAGTCCTAGAAGGAAAGCTAATACTGAGGTCTCGTATAGAAAGTAAAACAGAATTATCCATAATATGAAAACTAGGTAAATGTAATGAATTTGGGTTATACAATAATCGTTTTATACAATAGATCCCTGAAAAGAACTGTACGTAATAGGCGCATTTTTAATTTTTTATCATACTTAAGCAATTGATAAAAAGGTATTTGTTGTTTTTTTTTAAAAACATATAGGGTACAATAGGAACAAGGTCGTCATAGAAACAAACCAGGTTTTTAAAGATAAGAATTGTAAAATAGAATTGTGAAAAAACATAAAATTATGAATAGAGGAAAGAAATTTTTGTTGGTAATATTTAAAGTACTTGTACTTTCTGTACTTATTGTATCCTGTTCAGAAGAAGATGATTCGGGTAGTGTTAATCAAAATGTAGCAGATCCTTCATTTGTTACGAATGAGAATCCTGAAGCATTTATAGAAACGGATGGAACAGGAAAAGTCACTGTAAAAGTTACTGGGAGCTGGTCTGACGGAGGAGTCGCTTCTACCGGTCGAGGATATGTGTATGGTACTTCTCCAGACCTAAAAGTAGTTTCGGGAAGTTTGACTGTTGAACCTGATGGCGATGGAAATGCAGATATAAAGGAGTTAGATCAAAATACCACCTACTATATTAGGGGGTATATAAAAAAAGACGATAATTCCTATTTCTATGGTAACGAAATTAAGGTTACTACACCAAAATGGGAGGGCGAAAGATCAATAAAAATGAACCTTGAAAACCCTCGTAAAGGTAATAGAAATATAGTAGTATCCTTAAACATTAAAGAAATTGAAGGAAATACACCCTTAGAAATAGGAATCGAATATAGTACGAGTAGTGATTTTTCAGCATCCAAAGTTGCAAAATCTACAGCTAATAAAATTGTTGCTGGAATCTATAACGTCGATGTTATTTTTCTAACACCGGTTACCAAATATTACTTTAGACCTTATGCGAGATACAATGATCAAAAAGTGGATAACGGGGGTAATGACAAAATCGAAGCAACAACAGAAAATCTGTTAATAGGTTTAGATTATCCGCTAACTACGGCAGAGTTTGCTGATGTAGAAAAAAGTCGTTTTGTTGTATTTGCAGTAGATAAAGAAGCAAAAACAGCCAAGATAATTCTGAAAGAAGATATCGTTGCTAATGAAGGGTGGAAAGATGAATATGATTTAGGTGAGTTATCTCTAAGAAATCCAAAACAAGAAGAGCTACAACTCATTAAAACAAAATTAGACAATTTACCATCTGATATTTTTAGTGTCGATGCCGAATGGTTAATCTTTTCAGGAAGAGCAGATACGCTTAGTAACACCAATTATTGGATAGATGAAGAAGATGGAGCGACCAATGCCTATAGCTACAACCCTGTTTCTCAGGTAAAAACATCAATAGCAAAGACCAATACAACCCTTAAAACCAGACATGTGCTGGATATAAACTATTAATAAAAGAAAAGATCGTACATTTTAATCAAATATTTAAAATGTACGATTTCTTATCAAATCTTTAAAATGATGAGTAAAAGAAAAGAGGTTTTAAAAGCCTGTATGCAAGTAATGTTCCTTTCGTTACTATTAATTTCTTGTACTACAGATGATGACGCAGGAGGGGTGATTGAAGATTTTAAAAATGCATTCTTTATAACAAACGAAAGTCCAACTTTTTTTATCGAAAGTGATGGAAAAGTGACACTCACTGTTTCAGGAAGTTTTGAGGATGGAAACAGCAATTCGATTAAAAGAGGCTTTGTATATGCCACATCGCCTAACCCTACCTTAACATCTGTTAGTAAAACTGTAGATGCAATAGGCCCAGGAGATAAAGCCAAGGGTAAAATAAGGGGTTTGAGTCAAAATACCGAATACTATATCAGGGGGTTTATTCAAAATGATAAAGGAGATTATTTTTATGGTAATGTTATCAAAGTTATTACAGTAAAAGAAGGAGGTAGTAAATCTGTTACGTTAGAAATCAATCCTCCTATTGATCTTGGGATAACCATTAGAAGCGCTGTTTTTTCAGTAGCTATAAAAGAAATGATAGGAGAAGCACCAGTCGAGGTAGGGGTACAATATAGCACCAATAATGACTTTAAAGATTTTACCACTCTAAAATCTTCAGAAAGTCAGATCATACTAGGAGGGCATGGTGTTCGGGTTTGGTTTTTAAACCCTACTACCAAATACTATTTTAGGCCTTATGTAAAATACAGAGATAACAGCGTATTGGTTGGTGAAGATAAAACCATTATCGATATAACCACCAAAGACCTAAAAATAGGAGACCTATACCCTTTGACTTTAGAAGACTTTTCTAGTGCAGAAAACAGTAGGTATATCGTGTTTGAAGTAAATCAAAATAACCGAACAGCACTTTTGGTACGCAAAAGTGATATCATTAGTATTTTGGGTTGGCAAGAGAATTATGTCGAACAGGATTTAGAAGTAAGAAACCCATCTATAGAAGAAATAAAAAAGATGAAAGAACTGGATAAACTTGGAGGTATTCATCCATTTTTCTGGGTTAGATTTAATGATTTTGAGAATATTGAGCTATGGACATCGGAAGAAGAGGGTTCGGAAAAGGCATTTACCTATAACCCAATTACCGAAGAAAAAAAGGCTGTAGTAAAGACTAACAAACTTATAAAAACAAGGTTTGTGGCTCCATTAAAATTCTAGAACTAGAAGTTTATTTTTATTTGATTAGCAAAAGAGCGTTAGATTTTTTTAAAGTCCTTTTTTGGTGCGATATTTGTTATATTTACGAATCAAAAAACAAGATGAAGCTATCAAAACTCTCTCTTCGTACCCGGATTTTTATTTCAATGACAGTATTGATACTTCTGGCTTCTATATTAATCGCTGCAGTTACCATTTATCAATATAAAGAGGAGGCTGAGGAATATCACCAGGAACGATTAGAAAGAAAAGAAGAACGTATTAAGATTACCATTAATAATGTTTTAAAAAGTACAACCTATCCAGTTACCGAAGAAAATGTAATATCGATTTTTAGGCATAAAGGTAGAATTTATCAAATTTCAGAAGAACACTCATTACCCATTAATATTTATGATTTATCAGGTCAGCTATTGATTACCTCTGAAGGTAGTTTTGTAGACAATATGGTAGATAAAAAATTAACCTCTGTTATTATTGATACTTTGGCGTCATTGTATAATAAAAGATATCTTGTAAAATCAGAAAAAAACGGAGATAAGTTTCTTACATCGTATACCTATATTTCAGATAGTAGAGCCCGACCATTGGCAGTTCTTAATTTACCCTACCTGGAAGACGACGATTTGATTACCCGTGAGTTATTAGAGTTTCTTCAGCGATTGGGACAAGTGTATCTTTTAATGCTTTTTATAGCAATTTTATTGGCTTATTTTTTATCCAAATATATAACCCGATCTTTAAAAACGATTTCAGAAACAATCGATCAAACTCGTTTGGATAAGAGAAACAAACGAATAACTATTGGCGATGCCAGCGAAGAAATTTACTCTTTGGTAAATGCTTATAATAGTATGATCGATGAACTAGAGCAAAGTGCGGCTATGTTGGCAAAAAGTGAACGAGAAGCTGCCTGGAGAGAGATGGCGAAACAAGTAGCTCATGAGATTAAAAACCCGCTAACACCTATGCGGTTAACGGTGCAGAGTTTTCAGCGAAAATTTGACCCAAACGATGACAATATTTTTCAAAAGGTGCAGGAATATAGTGATACGCTGATACAACAGATCGATACCATGAGTTCTATTGCCTCTGCGTTTTCTAATTTTGCGCAAATGCCGGCTCAAAAGAGTGAAACTCTGGATGTAGTAAAAATTGTAGGATTGGCGCTGGATATTTTTAATGAGAACTATATCATATTTCCTTCAGAAAAAGAAGAGATCATAGCAAAGTTTGACAGAACACAACTTATAAGAGTGGTTACTAATTTGGTTAAAAATGGGATTCAAGCCATTCCAAAGGGTCGTACTCCCAAAATTATTGTAGATGTATTCACAGAAAATAATAATGTGGTAATTACCGTAGCAGATAATGGAGTAGGAATATCAGAAGAGAATACAAAAAAGGTTTTCGAACCCAAATTTACTACCAAAACAAGTGGAATGGGACTAGGTCTGGCGATGGTAAAAAATATAGTAGAGACCTATAAAGGAAACATTACCTTTACATCGCAAGAAGAAAAAGGAACTATTTTTAAAGTTCTGTTTCCAAAAGAGTAATAAATTTCTTTTTGGGTTTGAACAGTGCCAAAACAACCTTCATAGATTGTGATAATACTGTAATTTCTCAGCGAAAAGAGGTAAAATATATAGATGATGTACACAAATATTCTAATGTCTCAAAATAATGGGATTACAAAAATTACGATCAATCGCCCTTCAAAACTTAATGCGCTAAATAAAGAAACGATTCAAGAACTACACGCTGCTTTTAGAGTTGCAGAATTAGATGCAGCAACCAAGGTTATTCTGGTAACTGGTAGCGGAGAAAAAGCCTTTGTTGCCGGAGCTGATATTAGCGAATTCGCTTCTTTTTCGGTTGTAGAGGGGCAGCAACTAGCAGCCAAAGGGCAGGAGTTACTTTTTGATTTTGTAGCCAATCTTTCGACACCGGTCATTGCAGTTGTTAATGGTTTTGCATTGGGAGGAGGATTAGAATTGGCAATGGCAGCACATTTTAGAGTGGCCAGTGATACTGCAAAAATGGGATTGCCCGAAGTGTCGTTGGGTGTTATCCCTGGATATGGAGGTACACAGCGTTTACCACAATTGGTAGGTAAGGGAAGGGCCATGGAGATGATCATGACCGCAGGTATGATTGATGCAAATCAAGCATTACAATATGGGTTGGTAAATTATGTAACCCCGTTACAAGAACTAATGTCTCTAGCAGAAAAGTTGGCCAAAAAAATTGCCAAAAACTCATCAGTGGCAATAGGAGCGGCTATCAAATCTGTGAATGCGGTATATGAAGACGGTGTCAATGGTTACCAGGTAGAAATTGAACAATTCGGAAACTGTTTTGGAACTCATGATTTTAAAGAAGGAACCACCGCCTTTCTTGAAAAAAGAAAAGCAAATTTCTCTGGTAAATAGTCGACTACCAAGATAAAAATGGATCGTTGTTTTTTGCGTGAAACAAAATTCGAAAAGTAGCTACTAATAGGTAGTAGATCAAAATAATCTTTACTATGCTAAAAAAAATCATTCAAGGTATTACAGCTTATTTTGGGGCGTTTAACCTAATATCAAAACTAGGTTTGTGGCAGTATTTTGGGATTCCCATTTTAATCAGTACGATAATTGGTATTTCGATTGCCTCATTGGCCTATTTCTTTTCTGATAACCTGGGAGTATTGATAGCTAGAATTTGGCCCTGGCAATGGGGATCAGAAACATTTACTACTATAAGTACTTATATAGGAGGTGTATGCATCATTGTGCTCGGCTTACTATTATACAAACATATTGTAATGGCACTATCGGCTCCATTTATGAGTCCGGTTTCCGAAAAAATAGAAGCCCATCTTCTGGGGGATACAAACCATTCTCATCGCGAAACCTCTTTTGCAGAACAACTGATACGTGGTATTCGTATAAATGTTAGAAATTTGCTCAAAGAATTACTTTTTATGATTCCTTTACTGGTGTTAAGTTTTATACCTTTTATAGGTATTGTAGCAACGGTTTTGATTTTCTTGATACAAGCGTATTATGCTGGTTTTGGAAATATGGATTATACCATGGAACGTCATTTTAAGTATAAAGAGAGCATTCTATTTGTAAAAAAGAATAGAGGGATTGCTATCGGAAACGGAATTATTTTTGTCGCAATGTTGTTTATTCCTATTATAGGTTTTATGATTACCTTACCTTTGTCGGTGGTAGCAGCTTCTACAGAAACTGTAAGAATCTTAAAAGAAAAAGGACTAATCGAAGCATAAATTGCAACAAGGCTTCTTAAAGAGATGTATTTAAAACAACAAAATTACAGTTGAGTCGCAGACCAACCGTGACAATAATAGAGAATGAAAGACAAGTTTTATCAATATATACTGCATTTACAAGACCGTATTACCTCGAGATTAGAAGCAATAGATGGAAAAGCAAAATTTCATGAAGACCTTTGGGAACGACCAGAAGGAGGGGGAGGCAGAACTCGGGTGATCGAGAACGGGAATGTGTTCGAAAAAGGAGGTGTAAATATTTCTGCAGTACACGGACCACTTCCCAAAGCAATGCAGAGTTATTTTAAGGTAGGAGATGTTGATTTTTTTGCCTGCGGCTTATCACTGGTATTACATCCCAAAAATCCGATGGTACCTACAGTGCATGCCAATTGGCGCTATTTCGAAATGTACGATGCTACAGGTATCATTATAGATAGCTGGTTTGGAGGTGGGCAGGATTTAACACCTTATTATTTGTTTGAAGAGGATGCAAAGCACTTTCATCAGGTTTGTAAAAATTCTTGTGATAAACACCATCCAGATTTTTATGCTACCTATAAAAAGAAATGTGATGAGTACTTTTATAATGCACATCGCCAGGAAGGAAGAGGTATAGGAGGATTATTTTTTGATTATTGCAAAGCAAATGATACAATGTCTATGCAACATTGGTATGATTTTGTTACAGAAGTAGGTAATAGCTTTTTAGATGCTTATACCCCAATTGTAGAGCGAAGAAAAGATATCTCTTATGATAAAAAACAAAGAGATTGGCAAGAAGTTCGACGAGGTCGTTATGTAGAATTTAATTTGGTTCATGACAAAGGAACCCTGTTTGGACTCAAAACCAACGGTAGGATAGAAAGTATTTTAATGAGCTTGCCTCCGCATGTACAATGGCGATATGATCATAACCCAGATGTAGGAAGTGAGGAAGAGAAAATAGTTAAAGTGCTCAAAAAACCTGTTGAATGGTTGTAGACTGCTTTTTTTTTAGTATATTGCTTGACAATCACTTAACTCACTACATATTGTAGAACTTTTCACAGAGTTTTACAAGTAATAAAAACCAAAACTTTTATTTCTGCATAGTTTTACTACGGTTAGATATAAAAATCATCACACACAATTGGTTTTTTAAGATATTAGAAAATTGTAATAGATTTTCTATGTTTTAATCGAAGTTTAGGGCTTATTCGCGAATAGTTTATTAATTAACCCAAATAAGCCTATGAGAAAAATTCTACTATTATCTATTGCAGTGCTAATTGTTAGTTGCAGTCAAGGGCCTAATGCTTCTAAACCTTTTATGTATTCTAAGAATACCATAAAGTTTCAGAATAATACGCTTACTCTTACCAGTAGTTATGTAAAAACAACACGTGATGAGTTTGTGAAAGAATTAGATTTGCTGGATGAAACATCAAAATTCAAAAAAATTGCATTAGATGAATTAAAAAAAGTTGAAAGTAAAAATGTAGATTACGAGATTTTTGTTGATCAAAACAATGTCGAAAATTACGTTTTTATCTATGTATGTGATTTCTATTTGCTCTCTGAGCATAGAGCAGCAAAAGTAGTATCAGCTATGAACAGACAACTGGAACGAGAATCTAATAAACAAGAAGTTAGATACAAAAGAATTCACGGTCGCTTTTTCTTTACTCCAGATTCTAAAGTTGTAAAACTTAAGTATCTCAAAGCGTATAAAAGCCAGAGAAAGTTTCAGACAGAATATATTGTAGCCTCTAAAAAAGGTGGAATAGGATTACTTATCAGTAATCTTAACGATATTGATTTTGAAAATTCTATAAAGAGATTAGCTTCAAATTAATGGGCTAAATTCTTTTTAGAAGTAAAGATTAAATACCGTATCTTGATTATCATTAATGATAATCAAGATACGGTATTTTTTTGGTTGCAATTTCCTTGACCATAGTATGGTATTTACCATACGGTAAACTAAAAAATAATATGAAGTATAGCAAGATCCTTATAATAGTTGTTTTGGTAGCTTCCTGTGCTCAAAAGGTAGAGCCTACGGTAGAGAACGTAAATAAGATATTTACTTCAAAGGATTTTACGTTCGAATTCGTTCCGTACAATGGGATTAAAAAGTCATTAAGTTTTAGAAGTGACTATTTGGTGTATAAAAGCGAACGCCCTACGTTTCGTCGAGATATAAGTTATGATGAGGTGCTACTTATAAATGACTATATTCAGAAAATAGTAGATCGACATACTACCACACTAGATCCAGAGACAGCATCGCATTATGTAATTAAAAATACAGCCTATAAAGTAGTAATTGTACCTGATCAGGAAGACTATTATTTTGATGCCTTATTAAAAACGCTACAGTTGGATACGATTGACTCTAAATAGTTGATTCATATTTAACCCAAAGGGTGTATAACAAATCCATTATACACCCTGCAAAACTATTTTGTAAAAACTTTGATATAAAAGTATAGATAATAAGGGCCTGATGAGGTAGAAATTAGTTGAATGTTAGATTTCTGTAGACGAACCTAAGGTATTCTTACGATGAATGGTAATAATAAGAAACCTAAAATTTAATCCGATTTATACAATAGTACTTGAAGATATAATAGATTCTCTATGGTTTAAATGGGTTTAAGTTCTAAACGACAATATAGATAATCCTAAAACAGGGTCTTTAGAATAACAACGAAAATGAGGTTTCTTCATAAGGAGTCGTGTGCACAGAGAGACTGCCACCATGAAGATGCATCATCTGTTTAGAAAGACTTAATCCAATACCGGTACCTTCGTTTTTGGTAGTATAAAAAGGAACAAAAATCTCATTGATCATATCGGCTGGAATTCCTGGTCCATTGTCAGAAACTGCGATGTATTTTTTATGATCCTTGGTAATGCCAGAAATAAATCTAATCGCGGGGTTTTCTGTTTCTTTTAATGCTTGTATAGCGTTTTTACACAGATTCATCAAGATTTGTGTAAGCTGTTTTTCGTCGGCATAAATTTCCAACCCATCTGTATGGTTATCGATACCAAAAGCAATATGATTAAACCCTATTTCTTGCTGCATTAAAATAGCCACTTTGTCTAGTAAATCGGCTACCTTGATTATTTTTTTATCGGGAGCAGGCACACTTAACAAGCTTCGATAGGATTGTACAAAACTCATCAAATCGTTTCCTTGGTTTTTAATCACCTCTAATCCTTTTGCAGTATTCTGAATTTTATGCTCATCGATCTGATCGGTTGTGATGATTTTGTTTTCATTTTTATAATAGCGTAAAATGGACTCTGAAATCGAAGTAATAGGAGTCAAAGAATTCATGATTTCGTGGGTCAATACCCGAATGAGTTTTATCCAGGAATCGGTTTCTTTTTCATCTAATTCTTTATGAATATCGTGTATGGTTATTAATCTAAGTATGTCTCCGTTTAAGGTAGTTTCTGTAGATTTAATCGATAACTGTATGGTTTCTCGTTCGTTGGTGAGTTTAAAAAGCTTCTGCTCAAAAGGTTTGATAGTATTAAACAATTCGTACAATTTTTTATCAATATGATTTAATTGCTTAATATGATTTAATGGTGAATGGTTTAACAGTTTTTCTACCTTGGGGTTTGAATATAAAATGTGTCCTTTAGGATTAAAGGTAAGAATACCAATTTCTGCCTGCTTTAGAATTTCTTGATAGTATTGCTCTTGTGTCTGATTTTCGAGATGAACTTTTTGAATGACCGCATTTAATGCATTTAAACTTTTATGAAGTTCGTTAAACGACTTAGGACCTCCAAATTCTGGAAACCTAAGTGTAAAATCTTCATTTTTAACCGCATTAAAAAAATAGGAGATTTTTCTATTGGTATGGTTAAGGTATTTGATAAGCATTAACGTTTGTATAACAACCCCCAAGAGTAAGACACAAAATAATACATACTGTTCTTTAAAAAGGAAATAACCAGATAGTACTGCAGTGAGTGTAAGAAATATTACCTTAAGGATGAGCTGTAGATAGAATTTTCTGCTTGCCATTAGTGATCTAGTTTTTTGATTTTGTTATACAATGTTTGTCTAGAAATACCCAATTGGTTGGCAGCGGCACTATAATTACCGTTATTAGAATCCAAAGCTTTGTTGATCATAAGGCGTTCCATTTCATCCAGGGTCTCTGGACCCTTATCCATAGAGATTGCTGTGGTAGTACTTAATAAAAAGTCGGTAGGTTTAAGTACATTTCCTTCGCACAAAATAACGGCTCGCTCTATGGTATGTTGCAATTCACGTACATTACCTGGCCAGCGATACTCAAGTAGTTTTTGTTCTGCGGCAGCATTAATCCTAAGAGCAGGTTTTCCATATTTTGAAGCGAATTTTTTTAGATAAAAATCAGCCAATACCAAGATGTCGTTGTCCCTTTCTCGCAATGGCGGTACCTCTATATGGATGGTATTAATTCTGTATAGTAAATCCTCGCGAAAAATACCCTCTTCGACCATCTGTGGTAGGTTGCAATTTGTAGCACATACCAGACGAATGTTTACTGGTACAGATTTGTTAGAACCCACCCTAACAATGGTTCGGTTTTGTATGGCAGATAATAACTTGGCTTGTGTTTGCAATGATAAATTTCCTATTTCATCAAGAAATAATGTTCCCTTGTTGGCAGCTTCAAATTTTCCTGCACGATCTTCTTTGGCATCGGTAAAGGCGCCTTTGGTATGTCCAAAAAGTTCGCTTTCGAATAAGGTTTCAGAAATAGACCCCATATCTACTCCTATAAACACTTCGTTCATACGAGAAGACATTCTGTGCAGTTCTCTGGCAATAAGCTCTTTTCCTGTTCCGTTTTCGCCTGTGATTAAAACGTTTACATCGGTTTTGGCAACTTTTCGAATCAGGTTTAAAACCGAAGTAAGTGCCTTAGAATTGCCAATAATATAATTGGTATTTTGGTTGATCACTTGCTTAAGGTGACTTTCTTTTTGTTTAAGCTCTTGTACTTCTTTCCTGGATTTACGTAACGAATACGCCGATTTTATGGTGGCCATTAACTTTTCATTATTCCAGGGCTTTAATATAAAATCTGTGGCACCTTCTTTCAATGCCTTTACGGCTAGATCCACAGCACCATAAGCCGTCATCATAATCACAGACGTATGGGCTGCCTTTTTCTTTATTTCTCTAAGCCAAAACAATCCTTCATTTCCCGTGTTTACACCCGCAGAAAAATTCATATCCAAAATCACAATATCAAAATCACTTAGATTAGGGAAAGATGAAATTTGGTTGGGATTTGATAAGGTTTGTATATGCTTAAACTCAAATTGCAATAAAATTTCTAAAGCACTTAGCACACTTTTATTATCGTCAATAATTAAAATTTTTCCATTCTGCATAACAACTATTTACTTGACACTAGTAATATCATTTCTGACTTGAATTTACCCAATAAAACGGCATCTTTTTCTCTTATCCTTCAAAATAAAAATTAACCATAACTAAGGCTATGCTGAACTTTTCTTTTTTGCCTAAGGCCAAAATATTTTGTTTTCTTATGAACAAATTCAAGTCGGAACTGATATAAAACTACAAATTGTAAAGAGTACTACCATACAAGTGTAAAATTATTTGACACTATTTGTATAATAATTTTACATATTAAAAAATGAAACAATAATACTCTATATGTAAATAACTAAAAATCAGTTATTTGTGTTTTTGGCACAAGATTAGAAAAGAATCTGGCATCATAAAGATATTTAAGCATTTGTAAATGATACACTATAAAAAAAACATATTATTCTTTTTCTTGATACTGGTGGTGAATATGACCTATTCTCAAAAGTCCTGGTCATTAGATGATTGTATTGCCTATGCCATAGCACATAATTTACAACTTAATGATTTTAAGTATAATCAGGAATCAAATAAAGAAACCTATAGACAATCTATTAGAAATATGTTGCCAACTCTTAACGCATTTTCTGATTACAATATTAGATATGGACGATCGGTCGATCCTAATAATAATAGCATTGTAAATACCGATTTCTTTTCTAATAATTATAGATTGAATGCAGAAATTGATTTGTTTAGAGGATTTCAAAAAGTAAATGGGATCAAGGCTTCTAAGTTTTTGTATCAGGCCACCAATGAAGAAATAACGCATCAAAAATATCTATTGGCATTTCGAGTAATGGCTGCTTTTTATGATATCAGGTTTATGGAAGGGCTTTTAAGCAACTCAAAAGAGCAGGTACAAGTTTCTCAAAACAATTATAACCTGGTAAAAAGGCAAGTAGAGTTGGGACAAAAAGCAAAAGCAGATTTGTACGAGGCAGAATCGGCTTTGTTGGCAGATCAATTATTAGTGACGCAAAGCGAAAATAATGTTACCAGTGCAAAACTTAAACTGATGCAAGAAATGAATTTAAATGAAACAGATGCGATTATAATAGTTCCTGGATTGGTAAGTGTAGCAGAGGATGAAGAAAATTATTTGCAAGACCAGAAGGCTATTTTTAATGCAGCCAAGGATTTTGTACCGATGATAAAAGCAGAAGAACTAAAGGTAGCAGCGTCGAAAAAACAACTGGCAATTGCAAGAGGAGGTTTATTTCCATCATTGTCTTTATATGCAGGATATCAAACCGGGTATTTTGAAACCAATGTGAGTGGTGATACGGGAGAAGTGATTTCTTTTAAAAATCAAATCACAGATAATGCATCACGATATGTAGGGGTTTCTCTTAATATCCCGATTAGTAATGGTTGGTCGAACAGATCTCGTATCAAACAACAAAAAGTAGCGATGATGAGAGCCGATAATGCACTTGCTGTACAAAAACAGCAGATGTATCAGCTAATACAACAATTAGTACAGGAATCAAATGCTTTAAAAAGTGAATACCAACAAAGTTCGCAAAGAATGGAAGCACAGGTGTTAACCTTTGATATTGCACAAAAAAAATATGAAAAAGGGTTGATTAGTACCATAGAGCTTAACCAGTCAAAAAACCTCTTGGCAAATGCCAGAAACGAAAACTTACAGGTACAATTACGATTAATGGTAAACAAAAGCACACTTGATTTTTATAAAGGTTTACCAGTTTTTAATATAAATAGCGCACAATAAAATGGACATAAAAATTGAAAAGAAAAAGGGATTAAGGCCTAAACATTATGGATATATTGCTATAGGTATATTACTATTTTTCACAGGTTGGAAAATGATGTTTGGTAATTCGGCTGCCACTTTTAGAACCGAAAAAGACAAAGTATCGATTGCGACGGTGTCCTATGGTAAGTTTGATGATTATATTACCATTAATGGTGCAGTTGCGCCTATAAGTACTATTTATATGGATGCCTATGAAGGAGGACGAGTGACAGAAAAACTGATCGAAGAAGGTACCATGGTAAAAAAGGGAGATATTATATTAAAATTAGAGAATAGATCGCTGTATGAACAAATTTTGGCTAGTGAGAATAACTTAGCATTAAAGCAAAATGATTTGCGGTCGACCAAACTTACATTCGATTCGAGACAAGTAGAAGGAAGAAAAGATTTGGTAAGTTCTAAATACGAGTTACAAAAACTAAAACGTAATTACGAACAAAATAAAGCATTATATGACGATGAGTTAATATCTAAAGAAGAGTATCTTACTTCTAAAGAAAACTATGAACTTTCAAAAAAACAATACGACATTATCAAATTACAAACAGAGCAGGATGATATGTTACGTAACACTTCGCTAAATGAGTTAGACGCAGATCTTGCTCGTATGAAAAAAACATTATCGATGGTGTATGAACGTATCGACCATTTAAATGTAAGAGCACCAGCCGATGGGCAGTTAGGATTTTTGGATGCAGAAATAGGACAAAGTATACAACAAGGTCAGCGAATTGGGCAAATCAACGTATTAACAGATTATAAAATAGAAGCTGAAATCGATGAGCATTACATTGATCGTGTAAAAAGAGATCTAACCGCTATACTAGAGCGTAATGGTAAAGAATATGAGTTGCGTCTTCGCAAAGTATACCCAGAAGTACGTAATGGTAGGTTTAAAGTAGATTTGGTTTTTACAGATCAAAAACCAGAAACTATTCGTGCAGGACAGAGTTATAATATAAAGCTACAATTAGGTGCCTCTAACGATGCTGTTTTATTACCCAGAGGAAGCTTTTTTCAGAGTACAGGTGGGCAATGGATTTTTGTAGTAGACGCAGCAGGTGAAGTGGCATGGAAAAGACCGATTCGAATTGGGAAACAAAACTCTAGATATTATGAATTGATAGAAGGATTAGAAGCTGGTGAAAAAGTAATTACTTCTAGTTATGATAGTTTTGGAGATGCAGAAAAAATTATATTGAAGTAGCATGAATGAGTTCGATTTTAAGCTTAATTAATTCCTTCTCCCTCTGGGAGAAGGTTAGGATGAGGGTTTTCTTTAGTAATTACCCTCACCTTAATCCTCTCCCAGAGGGAGAGGAAATACAACAGGTTTATTTGGTACTATATTGAACTCAGTATAAAAAAAACAAACGTACTATTTGTATGCTTAAAAAGCTGCAAAATAAAATTTATAAAGATAGTTTTAAGGAAGAGAGAATAGTATAGAAAATAAACAATCAAAAAATGATACAGATCAAGAACTTAAAAAAGAGTTTTAGAACCGAAGAGGTAGAAACACTAGCATTAAATAATGTTAATTTAAAAGTTGAAGAAGGAGAGTTTGTGGCCATAATGGGACCATCGGGATGTGGTAAATCAACTTTGTTAAACATCATTGGGATGTTAGATAATCCTAATGAAGGATCTTACCATTTTGCTAATCAAGAAGTTGGTGGGTTAAAAGAAAACCAACGAACCAAAGTGCGAAAAGGAAACCTGGGATTCGTATTTCAAAGCTTTAACCTTATTGATGAGTTAACAGTTTTTGAAAATGTAGAGTTACCACTTATCTATCTTAATATGAAAAAAAGTGAGCGCGAGTATAAAGTAAAACAAGTACTCGAGCGTATGAAAATTGCACATAGAGAAAAGCATTTTCCGCAGCAATTATCAGGAGGACAACAACAACGAGTGGCTATTGCAAGGGCAGTGGTTACTAATCCGAAACTTATTTTGGCCGATGAGCCTACAGGAAACCTAGATTCTAAGAACGGAATAGAAGTAATGAACCTGCTTACAGAACTTAATCAGGAAGGAACGACCATCATTATGGTAACCCACTCAGACAGAGATTCACATTATGCGCATAGAGTGATAAATCTGTTTGATGGCCAAATTGTAACCGAAAGTCAAAATAAACCTTTTGGTGTAAATGCGTAAACACTAAAATCACTTAAAAAATTAACATCATGTTCAAATATGTATACCATCTGGCACTAGCAATTTTATTATTCTTTATGAATTTTGTCTATGGACAATCAAATACCACTGCGTTATCACATTTTGATAAAGTAATTGTAAGCCCTCATATCGAAGTAACTTTTAAAGAAGGAAATAAGGAAGCGATTTCTATAGATAGTGCTCGTTTACCTGAAGAAAAAATTAACATCGAAGTGTCAGGGAAAACACTCCATATATACCTTGATGGTGCTAAAATGGTTACCAAAACTAAAAAAGGATATCATGAAAATGGTTGGAAACAAAAGAAACCAATTTATAAAGGAACCATGATGACAGCAACGGTTACATATACACAACTTAAGGAGCTTTCTATAAGAGGTGAAGAAATTATCACATGTGAAAGCCCAATACAACAAGAGGATTTTAAATTAAAAGTGTATGGAGAACCAAAGGTTACCATGAATTCCATTACCGTAAATTCTTTGTTTGTAACAATGTATGGTGAAGGGAATTTAGAAATCCTAAAAGGAAAAGTAGAGCGTCAAAAATATACAGTGTATGGTGAAGGAGAGATCAATACAATGGGTATGACTAATCAAAATACCAAGATCACTGCCTATGGCGAAGCGAATTTTAGAGTACATGTATCAGAGAAGCTTAAAGTAAGCGCATTTGGAGAAGCCACTGTAGTATATAATGGAAACCCTTCTGTACAGAAAGGAATCATTATAGGAGAAGCCACCATTCAAAAAATAGATTAATACCAATCCCATCTTGAATTTGCTCATAAGAAAACAAGACATTTTTGTCTAAGATGAAAAGATACAGTTTTATTGGGTGAATTCAATTTGGAAATGGTACGAGGTTCATTCAATCAATCAATTTTTCTAAATCAAGAAAAGAACAGTTATGTTTAAAAATTATATAAAAATAGCATTAAGAAGTTTACTCAAGAATAAACTTCAGACTGGGATTAATCTACTTGGTCTAACAGCAGGTACGGTTTGCTGTTTAAGTATTCTTGTATACGTATTAGCACAATTTGGATATGATGTTCATCATAACGATGCAGAGTCGCTTTATAGAATAAGAACTGTTATCAAAAGCAATATTGATACAGGGGCCAGTCTTAATGCAGCTACCAGTTCACCACCTATTGCTTTTGCTCTAAAAGAAGATTTTCCAGAAGTAATAGAAGCATGTAGAGTAGTATATTTTGGAGAGGGTAATGAAGGAGTGTTAGGCGTACAAGGAAAAAACGATCGTTATTACGAATCTCGAGGGTATGTTGCAGATGCTACTTTTTTCGAGTTATTTAATTACTCATTTAAGGAAGGAAATGGTATCGGTGCTTTAAAGCAACCCAATACCATCGTACTCTCTTCTAAATTAGCCCATAAATTATTCGGAGCAGAAAGTGCACTCAACAAAAACCTGGTTTTGGGAGGTGGCGAGGACCAGATGATCTTAAAAGTTACAGGGGTTTTTGATGAAAATTCTGTAAAATCACATTTGAATCCTAATTATGTACTGACTATGAATTCGCCTGGTTTGGGAGAGTTTGTAAGAAACGAACAGAACTTTGCTACCCAGAATTTTGTACATAGTTATGTCAAGCTGTTATCTGGATCTAATAGTAAAGAATTGGAAGGAAAGTTATCTTCATTTATACAAACCAGAGGGGCAAAAAACTTGGATGAAGCGGGGTTTTCTAAAGAATTGTTTCTACAAAAAGTTAAAGATATCCACTTGTATTCTAAAGGGATAGGTAATCAAATTGACACCGTTTCCAATATTCAATACCTATATTTATTATTAATCCTGGCATTATTTATCCAGTTAACGGCATGCGTTAATTTTATCAATTTAAGCACCGCTAGAGCTAATAAACGAGCCAAAGAAATAGGAGTGCGTAAAACAGTAGGTGCAAATAAAGGAGTATTGATTCGCCAGTTTTTAGGAGAATCTGTATTACTATCATTTTTGGCATTATTGATTAGTTTTCCTATAACAGTTTTGGTACTGCCTTTTGTGAATTTACTTACTAATGGAAATGTTCATTATTTAGAATTGTTTGATACCAAGATTGTCTTACCGATGCTTGCATTAAGTGTTGTGAGTGGTTTATTTGCAGGGGTCTATCCTGCATTAATTTTATCTTCTGTAAAACCTGTAAAAGTACTTAAAGGTGCTATGAATGTTTCCTCTGGTAGTGGAAATTTTCGTAGAGCGTTAGTGATTTTTCAATTTGTAGTTACCATTGGTTTAATTACAACAGTAATGATTGTGAATCAACAAATAGCATATTCGCAAAACAAAAACCTTGGGTATACCAAAGAAAATGTGATCGCTATCCATATGGGAACCAATGATGCTAGAAGGAATTTTGAAGCATTGCGACCTCAAATCGAATCCATAACCGGAATTAAAGAAGTTTCAGGTAGTAATCATTACCCGTCAGAGCATGTATTAGGAGACATAGCGATGTATTTACCAGGAGGAGATCCTTCAAAACTTACCTTGGTACAGTATAATGGGGTTAGTGACAATTATTTTAATACGGTAGAAACCAAATTACTTAAGGGACGAGATTTACGAGCAAATGATAGTACGCAGATCGTAGTAAATAAGGCTACTCTAGATGCTTTCAATATTGATTTGGATAATGCGTTAGCTTCCAGGTTATTGCAAACCTATGAAGGAGAAACTACAGAGTATGAAATTGTAGGAGTAGTAGCTGATTATCACTTTAAGTCTTTAAAAGAGGCGATTACGCCCATGATGCTTTTTCATGAAAATACACCAGATTGGGTGATTGTTAAAACAGATACCAAGGATTTTAAAACCTTGCTAACCAGTTTGGAAAAAACCTGGAAATCTGTCAATCCCACAGTTCCTTTTAAATACACTTTTGTAGACAACGAGGTAAGAAAATTGTTTGAAGAAGAAAAACGATTAAGCCAAATATCGATGGTTTTTACGGGGTTAGCAATTTTAATAAGTTGTTTGGGACTATTTGGATTAATCTCGTTTATGGCCGAGCAAAAGAAAAAAGAGATAGGAATTAGAAAAGTATTAGGAGCTAGTGTAACTACTGTTGTTAATATGCTGGCAAAGGATTTTGTAAAGTTAATCGGCATTGCATTGATCATTGCATCTCCTATAACATATTATTATTTAGAAAATTGGTTGGAGGGATTTGCCTATAGGGTTTCAATTAATTGGTGGGTGTTTCTTGTAGCTGGTGGAATCACAATAATCATTACCCTGTTAACAGTAGGTGTGCAAGCGCTTAAAGCAGCAACGGCCAATCCAGTAAAAAGCTTACGAACAGAATAGATCATCATCAAAAAATGAATAGTTATGTTTAAAAATCATTTAAAAATAGCCTGGAGAAACCTTTGTAAGCGAAAAGTGTTTGCGTCGATCAATGTTTTAGGGCTAGCACTTGGTTTTGGATGTGCGATATTAATATTCTTGTTTATAGATCATCATTCGCAGTTTGATACATTTCATACTAATTCTGATCGAATCTATCGAGTAGTAACCGAGGAACATCGCGACGAAATTGGCTATGATCCTAGTATACCGCCAGGTTTTCCAAAGAGCTTTAGAAATGATTATGATTTTGCAGAAAAAGTTGCTAGAATTTATAGCAGAGATAACTGGCAAGTTAACGGTACCGAAGAAAATCTAACAAAAAGATTTAGAGAATACATTGCTTTTGTAGAACCAGCATTTTTCGAAATACTAAATTTTCCATTAATAGAAAAACTTGACAATAGAAACCTCGAAGAACCTAACACGGCATATATAACCAAAAGTTTTGCTGTAAAAATGTTTGGTGATACGAGTGCTTTGGGCGAAATGTTTGTTTTGGATAATACAGAAACTATAGAGATAATAGGTGTATTAAAAGACTTGCCAACAACTACAGTAGTTCAGGGAGATGTATTCCCTTCTTTCGAGACGTTAAAAAGTTTTAGTGACTTTGTCTATAATGAATCCTGGGGAGGTATCGATAGTAGCTTAATGTGTTTTACTTTGCTTAATCCTAATCAGAATGTTTCAGAGATCGAACGTACATTAATAGAATTGGTAAACAAACATCGCCCAAGAAGTAAAAATGTACATCGTTATAAATTACAACCATTAGCCGATATCCATCTAAACGAAAAATATGGAGGAATCGATGCAAGTTTACTTTGGATTTTTGGCTTGATAGGTTTCTTTTTAATTGCGATAGCCTGTATTAATTTTATTAATATTTCTACAGCGCAAGCATTTACCCGTTCTAAAGAAATCGGAATTCGAAAAGTACTAGGTAGTTTTAAACAGCATCTTTTTTGGCAGTTTATTTCAGAAACAAGCATCATCAGTTTTTTTGCAATGATATTAGGTGTAACCATTGCAATTGTAGCATTACCATCATTTAATGAGGTGTTTGATTTACAGCTTTCTATAACCTCTGCTCTAAATGTAAAACTAGTAACTTTTATAGTGATACTCTTAATTGGTATTTCATTTTTTGCGGGTAGCTATCCAGGGATTTTGTTAGCGAGAATAGCACCAATACTGGCTTTAAAAGGAAAGTTAACTCAAAAAGATACTGGAGGCAAATTTACCAGAAAGGTTTTGGTAATCTCCCAATTTGCGATTTCAATAGTGCTTATTATAGCAACGGTTGTAGTGAGTAAACAAATTGATTTTGCCGTGAATTCTGATTTGGGATTTGATACAGAATCTATTGTAATGGTCGAGATTCCAGAAGAAATTGATATGATAAACCTAGAAGGATTAAAGGAACGTATTAATAATCTATCGGGCGTACAAAAAATTACAGCGTGTATTTCTAGCCCTGGCGCATCGAGTAATAATTGGAGTACCAGTATGAGATATGATACCAGACCAGAGGACGAAGAGTTTTCTATCTCTGCAAAGTTAGGAGATAAAGATTATATAGAAACCTTTGATTTAAATCTGGTAGCTGGGCGCAATTTTAAACAGACAGACTCTATATCAGAGATAGTGGTTAATGAAAAGTTGGCTCAAAAATTAGGATTGACTAATTCTGAAGAGTTATTAGGAAAACAGCTGATTGCAAATGGGGCTCGTATAAAAGCAACAATTGTGGGTGTAGTTGCTAATTTTCATGATAAGAATTTTCATCAGGATATGACACCAATATTCATCGCTCCTTATACTGAAGCCTATTATCAATTAGCGATTAAGATTCAATCCAAAAATGCGCACATCACGCTAGAAGGAATTGAAGGTTTATGGAAAGAAGTGTTTCCAAAATATATTTATGAATTTGATTTTCTCGATTTTTTTGTAGCACAGCAGTATGAAGAAGAGCAACGTTTTTTAAAAATGGCAAAGCTGTTTTCGGCCTTGGCCATTTTTATAAGTTGTTTGGGATTATATGGATTACTTTCCTTTTTTCTGGCTCAGAAAACCAGAGAGATTGGAATACGCAAAGTGTTGGGAGGAAATGTTAGCGATATATTACTACTGGTAACTAGGGATTTCTTCAAGCTTATTATGGTAGCGGCGGTGATAGGGTCTCCTTTGGCGTGGTATTTTATGAATAATTGGTTAGAAAATTATAAATACAGGATTGCGATCGATTGGTGGATTTTTGCAATGGCTATTGGTGGGCTTATTGTGATCACTTTGGTGACCATAAGTTATCAGGCAATCAGAGCCTCATTAGCAAATCCTATTAAAAGTTTAAGAACCGAATAGTAAAAAAACGCAATAGTAAAAAAGGTGTTTTTAACCATCAAAAAATAAAGATTTATGTTTAGAAATTATATCAAAATAGCATGGAGAAACCTTGTAAAAAAGAAAGGATACTCTGCTATTAATATTGGTGGGCTAACCATTGGAATGGCTTGTTTTTTAATGATTATGATGTACATACAAAACGAGCTTTCTTATGATAATTATCATGAAAACAAGGATAGAATATATAGAGTTGTACATCATTTTAAACCAGATGGAAATGCAAGTCAAATATGGGGAAATGGACCAGTAGGATCTGCATTAAAATCCGATTTTTCTGAAGTTGTAGAAACGGTACAATTTTCGGGTAGGGCAGATATTTTGCTTACATATAAGGATCGCGTTTTTCAGGAAAACAACTGTTTTTTTGTAGATGCTGCCGTATTTGATGTTTTTAGCTGGCCGCTAATATCGGGGAACCCTAAAACAGCCTTAGAAGCTCCTTATTCTATAGTCCTAACAGAACGAATGGCTAAAAAATATTTTGGTAACGAAAACCCCATTGGAAAAACCATAGAAGGTGGCAGAACTGGAGGTAGGGCAAGTGAAGGAACGTATACGGTTACTGGAGTTATGAAAGATATACCTTCTAATTCTCATTTTAATTTCGACGTTTTAATGTCTATGGAGTCTTTTCGCCAAAGCAGACCTCAGATTTTTGAATGGTGGGGGTATGTAGATTTTTACACCTATTTTTTAGCTTCTCAAAATTTTAATGTCAATGATTTTCAAGCAAAAATGCCTGGTTTTATAAAGAAGAATGCAGAATTAGATGAAGGTGACTATTATACTATTTCTTTTGAATCTATAAAAGATGCGTATCTAAATTCTAATGTTGGACGACAACCAGGGGTAACCGGTAATCTTTCTAATATTTACATTTTCGCAATTATAGGTTTCTTTATTTTAATTATTGCTTGTATCAATTTTATGAATCTTGCTACGGCTCGTTCTATGGAAAGAGCGAAAGAAGTGGGTATACGAAAAGTAATTGGAGCAGAGAAAAGAGGGTTGATATATCAGTTTTTGGGAGAGTCATTATTTCTGGTTGTTTTCGCTTCAATATTTGCTATAGGTATTGTATTAGTATGCCTTCCCTGGATGAGTGAAATTACAGGAAAGAACTTTGGTTATACCGATGTTTTTAAAGGAACTACAATGGTGTTATACATAATTACTGTGATTATAACAGGAGTATTAGCTGGTAGTTATCCTGCAATGATTCTATCAGGTTTTAGACCCATTAGTGTACTTAAAGGTGTTTTTAGAACTTCTCCAAAAGGTGCAAATCTTAGGAGAGGTTTGGTAATATTTCAGTTTAGTCTTTCTATAGCATTGATTGCAAGTACTGCAATTGTATACTATCAATTAGATTATTTGACTAATAAAAACTTAGGTTTTGACCAAGAACAGATGTTGGTTATTGATTTTAATTATGATGAACAAGTGCTCAGCAAATTAGATGCAATAAAGAATACATTGTTAACACATCCCTCGGTAAGTTCTGTATCAGCATCACGTAGTGTACCAGGAGGATATTATCCTGGTGCAGGTACAGAAATAGAAACTCCAGAAGGAGAATTGAGTATGCAAACACTTTCTCTATTTGAGGTTGACGTTGATTTTATTCCTCATTTTGGAATCGAAATGGCGGCAGGGAGGCCTTATTCACGAGATTTTCCTACAGATACAAGTGCTGCAATGGTTGTAAATGAAGCAGCTTTGAAATTATATGGGTATGCAAACCCTTCAGAAGTTGTAGGAAAACGTTTTACACAATGGGGAAAGGAAGGAAAGGTAATAGGAGTTGTAAAGGATTTTAATTTTAGATCCTTACATCAAACGGTAGAACCAATGGCATTGAGATTTGAACCCTGGAGTAGCAGATATCTTACGCTCAAAGTACAATCCCAGAATCTACAATCGACTATTTCACAAATTAATACACTTTGGTCCTCTACAGTACCTCATAGACCATTTTTATATGGCTTTTTAGATCAATCTTTTAAGGAGCAATATGTAGCAGATATACGATTTAAAACACTCTTTACCTTGTTTTCTTGCCTGTCTATTTTAATTGCTTGCTTAGGACTGTTAGGGTTAGCAACTTATAGTGCGGTGCAGAGAACCAAAGAAATAGGAATTAGAAAAGTGTTGGGAGCAGAAGCTACAAGTATAGTGAAACTCTTATCAAAAGATTTTGTTAGACTTATATTAATAGCTGTTGTGATAGCAACTCCATTCTCTTGGTATGCTATGAATAAATGGTTAGAAGTGTATGCCTATAGGATAGCGATAAATTGGTGGGTATTTATAGCATCGGGCGTTATTGCTCTGGTAGTCGCTTTACTAACGGTTAGTTTTTATGCGTTTAAAGCAGCAGTGCAAAACCCTGTAAAAAGTTTACGAACAGAATAAAACAATAACTGCATCAAAATTTGGTGCCAAAAAAATAAAGATATGTTTAAAAATCATCTAAAAATCGCCTGGAGAAGCATTGAAAAGGATAAGATGTTTACTATGATCAAAATCGGCGGGTTTGCTGTCGGGATCATGGCATGTTTACTCATTTCTTTATACATAAAAGACGAATTAAGTTATGACGCACATTATGATCGGGCAGAGGATATATACCGTATAGGAAAACAAGGAATACTGGATGGTAAACCAATAGGAGGGATCCATATGCCGGCGCCATTTGCAGCCACTTTAAAAGCAAAAATACCCGAAATAGAAAAATCGGGAAGACTGTTGATAAGTGAACTTCATGGTACTGGCGGTAAAGAAATTAGATCAAGCGAGTCTACAGAGAATTTATATGATGATGGATTTGCATTTGTCGATCAGGAATTGTTAGAAATTCTGGATTTTAAAATGTATAGTGGAGACATAAAAAATGCACTTACCACTCCAAAATCAATTGTAATAACAAAGCGAAAGGCCGATAAATATTTTCCAGAAGGGAATGCACTGGGAAAAACATTGATTTTTAATAATAATACAAAAGATCCTTATACAGTAGGAGGTGTAATAGAAGATTTGCCGGCGAATTCTCATTTTCAGTTTGAGTTTTTACTGACACTAAAAGATGTCGAGTTCTTTCGTGGAGAGCAAACATCGTGGACCAGCCATAATTATCATACTTATGTACTTTTTCGCTCAGGTACCGATTTTAGCGAAGTAAAGAAAAAGCTTTCAGAAATCAAGGAAACCATTTATCTCCCCACGTTTAAGAATCGTAGCGCAGAATTCATGAAAGCATTAAATACCATGAAGTTTTCACTACAGAATGTAAAAGATATACATTTAAAAAATGACGTTTTGGTGGATGCATTACATCATAGTGATATTCGATTTGTTTGGCTTTTTGGAGCCATTGCGATATTTATATTAATATTGGCATGTATTAATTTTATTAACCTTTCTACAGCAAAGTCTGCAAATAGGGCCAAAGAAGTGGGATTACGCAAAACCATCGGGGCATATAGAAAAAACCTAATTACACAATTTTTAATAGAATCGATACTACTTAGCGGTATTTCGTTTGTCATCGGGATTTTATTGGCATGGTTACTTTTACCCTATTTTAACAATATCGCTTCAAAAAGTTTGGAGATACCCTGGGAAACCACCTTGTTTATCCCTATCATCTTAATTTCTTCTTTGTTTATTGGTGTAGTAGCAGGTTTATACCCTTCTATGTATTTATCTGCTTTTAAACCGGCACAAGTTCTAAAAGGAAGTCTTAGCATTGGAGGTAGAAGCAAAAAACTGCGTAGTGCATTGGTGGTATTTCAATTTACTACTTCAGTAGTATTGATTATAGGTACTTTGATTATTAAAGATCAAATGGACTACATTCAAGATAAAAAACTAGGATATGATAAAGATCATGTAATTACAATAGAAGGAACAAATACCTTAGGCAATAAATTAGAAACTTTCAAAAACGAACTCAAAAGCATTTCAGAAATCAAAGCTGCTACTGCCAGTGCTTATCTTCCGGTTACCAGAACAAAACGAAACGGAAATTATTTTAGAATCGAAAATAATACTATAGAGCAAGAAGGAACTGGAGGGCAGATTTGGAGAGTAGATTATGAATACATTAAAGCACTTGGAATAACAGTTAAAGAAGGAAGAGATTTTTCGAGAGACATAGCTTCTGATAGTACACAAGCCATTATCATTAATGAAGCAATGGTTCGACAATTAAATATTAAAAATCCGGTAGGGAAGAAAATTAACAATGGGTATTCTTATACCATTATTGGAGTGATCGAAGATTTTCATTTTGCAACCCTTAAAGATAAAATAGAACCTCTTTCTCTTGTAATCGGTATGGAGACCGAAATGATTTCATTAAGAGTAGAAACGGCTGATATCGATACGCTTTTGGCAGATATTAATAGTATATGGACTAGATTTTCTCCAAACCAAACAATTCGATATAGCTTTTTGAATCAAAGATTTGCTAGGATGCATGAAGATGTGAAACAAATGGGAGTAATTTTTAACAGTTTTGCACTATTTGCTATTCTGGTTGCGTGTCTTGGTCTTTTTGCCTTATCAGCCTTTATGGTCGAGCAGCGCAATAAAGAAATAAGTATTCGTATGGTATTAGGTGCTTCATTTAAGAACATATACCAACTGCTAAGCGTTGATTTTTTAAAGTTAATTCTTATCTCTATCGTGATTGCGATACCGATCGGTTGGCATATTATGAATCGATGGCTAGAGGATTTTGAGTACAGTATTGCTATTGGTTGGGATGTGTTTGTATGGTCTGGGTTATTAGCAATTGGAGTAGCGATTTTAACCATTAGTTATCAATCTATAGGAGCCATATTTATCAATCCATTAAAAAGTTTACGAACAGAATAAACTAGTTGTATTGAAGCCCCTAACGAGGTAAGATATTGTAAAAAGTAAAAAAATAAGAAAGACGTAAAAATGTATACTTTATATTTTAAAATAGCAATCAGATATCTTTTAAAGAATAAATTATACTCATTCATCAACATTTTTGGATTGGCTATTGGGATAGCTTCTTTTATTCTAATCATGATGTATGTTAATTTTGAGCGTAGCTATGATACGTTTGATGGATCAGAAAATGTGTATAGGGTATACATGGACTATCTAGAGGGAGGAAATATTTTTAAGCCTGGAGATGCTCAATCCTATAATATGACAGGCCCTACACTTAAAAAAGAATTTCCAGAGGTATTAGAGTATGTACGCTTTTATAGACTTGAGAAAACTACTCTTAAGTCAAATGAAAAAGTTTTAGAAGTTGGTAATAGTTGTATTGCAGATCCAAGTTATTTCAGTGTTTTTAATACAAAACTTTTGAAAGGGGATGTAAACACAGCATTAAAAGAGCCTAATTCTATCGTTCTAACAGAAGGCCTTGCAAAGATTTTTTTTGGTAACGAAGATCCAATAGGAAAAACTATCCAGATTTTTTGGCGAGAACCTATTTTGGTAAAAATTACCGGAGTTGTGAAGGATACTCCACAAAACTCACATTTTAAAATCGATTACTTGTTGTCATATAGTACCATGATGGGTTGGGGAGCTATTGACAAAAGAGAAAAAACACTTAATTGGAATCAAAATATGTATTATACATATTTAAAAGTAGCTCCTAATTCGAATATAAATGCGCTTACCAAAAAGATAATTGAAAGTGATTTTGATGGCCATATTGATGAACGTCATAATATAGAACCTATAGAAAGTATACACTTGCATTCTAATAAACCCTATGAATCAGAAGCGAATGGGAGTATTATGCGAATAAAGTTTTTGACAGCGATTGCCATTATTATCCTGGTGTTATCATTACTAAATTACATTAACCTTTCTACCACAAAATCGTTAGAAAGAGCTAAAGAGGTGGGAGTTAGAAAAGTTGTTGGTGCTCAAAAGCAACAATTAATAGTGCAATCTCTATTAGAATCGATTATTCTAAATGTACTATCGCTTGTTTTGGCTATTATAGTTACCGTGATTATACTTCCTGTTTATACTTCTTTTACAGGAAAAGTAGCCACCTTTGAATATAGTAGTATTACAAATATATTATTGGTGCTAGGTAGTATTCTTTTAGGGATGATACTTGCTGGGTTGTATCCTGCAATATTACTAAGCAATTATGCACCTTCAAAAGCACTAAAAGGTAAAATAAGAACTTCTACCAATGGCCTGCATATAAGAAAAGGCTTGATTATTACCCAATTTTTGGCAACCATAGTATTGTTAATAGGAACCATCGTAATTACTAAACAAATTAGTTTTATGAAAGACCAACCTATCGGCTCTGATCTTAACAATGTATTGGCCATTAATGGAGAAATACTAACAGAAAAAACAGATTCGATTCTTAAAAAGAATTTTACTGTTTTATTGGATGAGGTTAAAAAACTTTCTACTGTAGAGAATGTATCATTAGCAGATAGTTATCCGGGATATGATTTTCATAGTTTATCATCATTTATGGGAATTACCTATCCAGATGGAACTCAAGACAACCAAAAAGTATGGTATGGTTATGAGGTAAACCCTAGTTATTTTGATGTAATGGGAATCGAGTTTCTAAGAGGAGAAACTTTTCATAAAAACGCCAGTGAGCATAGTAATGATATCGTTGTCAATGAAAAATTTGTAAAGGAAATAGGAATTACTGATCCAAATCTGGCTGTGGGTAAGAAAACAAAGTTTTGGGGTAGTGAATGGAATATTATTGGAGTAATTAAAGAATATCATCATTTTGGTTTAAAATCCCCGGCTATACCGATTATTTTGAGATATACACCTACGAAGGATTTTTTGATAGTAAAATTAAATGCAAAAAGTACAGCAGATTATAGACCTATTATCGCTCAGTTAAAAAATACTTGGTCATCAGTATTTCCAGAAAGTACGTTTAACTACAGTTTTGTAGACCAAAAATTCGAAGCACAATATGAAGAAGACAATAAGTTTGGAGATGCGTTTAGAATTTTTACTGCATTAGCAATTTTTATAGCGGCGCTAGGATTGTTTGGATTAACCTCTTATACCTGTATACAACGAAAAAAAGAAATAGGAATCAGAAAAGTAAATGGAGCTTCAATATTCAAAATATTAAAAATGTTAAATGTAGACTTTATAAAGTGGGTAGTAATCGCTTTTGTGATTGCCATACCTATAGCTTGGTACGCCATGAATTCTTGGCTCAACAATTTTGCATTAAAAACAGAGCTTAGTTGGTGGATATTTGCCATGGCTGGAATACTGGCATTAGGAATAACAATACTTACTGTAAGTTGGCAAAGCTTTATGGCTGCCAATGGAAATCCTATAGAAGCTTTAAAAGACGAATAAATCATCATCAATCACCACTGAACTTGTTTCAGTATTAAAAAACAACAACAATGTTTAAACATTATCTTAAGATTGCCTATAGAAATTTGCTTAAAAATAAGATGTTATCATTGGTAAACCTATTTGGATTAACTCTAGGACTTGCCAGTATCATGACGTTGGTTTTTGTAGTGCATGTATACTATAATGCAGATGGTTTTATAGAAGAAGAGGAAAACGTATACTACTTAAAAACCTTTACCACTTCGGGTCATGATTATAATCAAACGACCTACCCATTGTTAGAGAAGATAAAAAATTCGTGTCCTGATGTAGTGGCAGGTACTCATTTTTTTGACTGGGATTTACCTTTATTATCTTATCAAGATATAGAGTTACAAGAAAGAAGAACATCTTATGTAGATGCCGACTTTTTTGAGGTATTTACACTTCCGCTAAAATATGGAGATGATCTTACTGCGCTAAAGAATAAATACGATGTGGTGCTTACCGATAAAGTAAGTAAAAAGTTTTTTGGAGAAATAAATCCGGTAGGTAAAAAATTAGTATTAAATGACACACTTAGTGTCAAAGTTGCCGGTGTTTTAGAGCCTATTAGTTCTTATGCTTCTTTGCGTTTAGGGGTACTATTATCTACCCAGTTAGTAGAAGACTATCAAAATTTTAAAGAACATACAGGTTGGAGTAACTCATTTACTTACAATATGATACGTCTTAATGCAAATGCTGATGTACAAAAATTTGAAAACCAGGTATTAGATCTCGTTCGTCAAAATTATGCAGAACCTTCTCATATAAAAGCAATCAAAGTAGTTCCATATACAGAGGTGAGAGTTGATAACATTCCGATTGCTGGGATCATTATTAAAGGTGCGATTGCAACCATCATTTTTGTATTACTAATCGTTTTGGTGAACCTCATTAATTTGAACACTTCTGTTATGTATGGCAGAACAAGACAGTTGGCAGTAAAGAAGATTTTAGGTGATCATAAAAAGAGTATTGTATTTCAGTTTTGTCTAGAAAATGGGTTACTAGTTCTAATTTCTCTTGTGGTGGCTTCATTTTTATTTGCTTGGGTGCTGTTACCAGAAATTAATGAAATATTTGGAGGAAACTTTGGTGAAATAGCTATCGAGATACCAAATGATTACCCTGTGATTTTATATTTTTTAGGCCTGGGGATATTCATAACTCTTATTGTAGGAACGTTACCAACACTTCGTTTTATCTCTTTGCCTATCGCGATTGCACTAAAAGGAAAAATAAACGGAGTAAGGAAAAATCTTTTTTTCAGAAATGTATTTATTGTTGTACAGTTCTCTCTAGCCATTTTATTCATATGTACTGCCATCATATTAAACTATCAGATTAGTTTTATGAAAAATGCTCCTTTGGGGTATGAGCAGGAAAATATAAGTATTGCACGAATTGATTTGGAGTATACAGATAAAGAGTCTGCAGAGTCCAAATTTTCTGAAATTTTGGATAAACTAAAATCAAATCCATTTGTTCAGGATTTTTCTACTACACAAATTGTTCCTTCTGCTTACTATAGAAACTATACCAATTTTATGGATCCAGAAACGGGCAAAGAAGTTCGTGTTCGCCATGGACGTACAGATGCCAATTATTTTAAAACATTGGATATTCCTTTACTATCAGGACGCCATTTTAAAGAAAATCAGAGCGATATTGATATAGGCACGATCATTATTAATGCGAAGGCTATGAAAGCACTTGGTTGGACAGATCTTGAAAATAAGAGATTAGTGAATAAGGGTGAAGCTTCAGATGGTTTTAAGGTAGTTGGTGTAACCAAAGATTTTCATTATCAAGGAATGCAAAATGACATAGAACCTCTGGCACATTTCTATAAAGGAAAACAACAACTAAAAAATAACAATTATTTGATGCTTAAGATTGTAAAAGGAAAAGAACAACAAGTTCTTAAGCAGTTAGAAAATGATTTTGCACAAATACCATCAAAAAGAACGTTCGAATATGAAATGTTATCACACAAAACTAATGCGCAGTATGATTTGTTAAGAGGTATTTTAAAAACTGTAAATTTTGTTGCATTCTTTACCATATTGATTTCTTGTCTGGGAATGTTTGGCCTTATTTCACTAATAGCAAAAAAACGAGTTAAAGAAATTGGAGTTCGTAAAGTATTAGGAGCTAGTATCACCAGAATCTTATTGTTGTTATCAAAAGAATTTATTGCCTTAGTTATCATTGCCGGTTGTATCGCGATACCCGTAGCATGGTGGTTGATGAACAATTGGCTACAAACTTTTGCTTATAGAATTGATATTAGATGGTGGATGATGGTTTTAGGAGGCTTACTGGCGCTTTTGATTGTAGGTATAACGGTAGGGATACAATCCTTTAAATCGGCAATGGTAAACCCTATAAAAAGCCTTCGGGTAGAATAAAATAACTAATAAAAAAAAGAAACCATGTTTAAACACTATATCATGATTGCATGGAGAAATGCAATTCGGCAAAAACAATTTACCATTCTTAACATTTTGGGTTTGAGTATAGGGATTGCTACTTGTTTTATTATTGGATTATATATTCATAGCGAAGTTACATATGATACATTTCATGATAAAGCAGATCGTATCTACAGAGTAAACCAACCTAATATCTGGGAGGATTGGAAAGGAGTTTCTTCGACAACAGGACCTAATGTAGCCGTAGCATTGCGAGAGGATGCTTCAGAATTTGAAGAAGTTACGAGGATTCTTAATAGCGGTACTCAAATCGTTAAAACCGAGAATGAAGATCAAACGAATTTATATAAAGAAGAACAGTATTTTGCAGCAGAAGAGAACTTTTTTGATGTCTTTTCTTTCGAATTTTTGAAAGGAAATCCTAAAACGGTCTTTGCAGAACCTTATAGCATGGTAGTCACGGCCAAAACTGCCACGCGCTATTTTGGAGACCAAGACCCTATTGGAAGAACGGTAGAAGTGCGAGATTATGATGGTTCCTGGAAAATCTATACCATAAAAGGTGTGCTGGCAGATATACCCTATAAATCTCATATTCAATTCGAAGTATTGATTTCTTTAAAGAGTTTTTCAGAGCGAATGGAAGCCCATGGATGGAAATGGATATGGACTGCGTTCTCGACCTATGGGTTGGTAAAAGAAGGAACAGATATAGAGGAATTAACTGCCAAGATTCAGGAAATACCCCCAAAATGGGCACCTCCTACTACAGAACGTATTTTTAATCAGACTTTTGAAGAGTTCACTGCTGGAAATCCTTGGGAACTGCGTCTACAACCACTTAGCGAAGTATATAAATCTGGCGAGCCTACCATGCATTCCTTTGGCCCAACAGGAAACCCAATTTTTGTAAAAATATTTGGAGCAATTGGTATGTTGGTTTTGATATTATCTTGTATCAATTTTATGAATCTCTCTACGGCAAGATCTTCTAAAAGAGCCAAAGAAATTGGAGTAAGAAAAGTGTTAGGAACAAAACGAAAATCATTGATTAAACAGTTCATTCTCGAATCAACACTTTTTGTATTGATAGGCACTGTGCTTGCCATCTTGTTAGTACAATTTTCCTTAAAAGCATTTAATACGATTGCAGATGTTAATATCGAATTGATACCTCATTTTTCGAATCCTTCGTTTTGGGGAATAATATTGATGTTTATCGTAATGCTTGGTTTAATTTCAGGTAGCTATCCAGCTTTTTATCTTTCTATGTTTCAACCTATAGAAACCCTTAAAGGAAAGGTGGGAGAAAGATTTAAAGGAAAAGGAATTCGAAATGGATTAGTGGTATTTCAATTTACTATATCTATTGCTTTGGTGATCTGTACGTTATTTGTTCAAAAACAATTAGGGTATACCTCGTCTCTAGATGTCGGATTTAAAAAAGATAACATTTTGCAAATTCATAACATAGAACAAATCGGCTTTGATACAGAAACTCTTAAAGCCAAGCTTTTGTCTAATCCGGCATTCTCGGCAGTAGGAAAGTCCTTTGGGCTTCCTCCCAATGTCTGGTCGGGGGATAGATATAAAACAATTGGGGACAAAGATGATGTAGTACAGCTTAGAAATCTAAGAACAGAAGAAGATTATCTGGACTTATTGGGAGTTGAGTTTCTTGCAGGTAGGAACTTTGATGCATCCAGATCCAATGATAAATACAAAGTTATTCTTAATGAAGAAGCTGTAAAGATATTAGGATGGGGAGACAAAACCACCTATAAAACAGATTCTCCTATAGGTAAAATATTAGCTATCGCTTCAGGAAGTGAAGATCAATTTGAAGTGTTGGGTGTTGTTAAAGACTTTAATATAAATAGTCTACACCAAAAAATTGCCCCGTTGGTGATTATCCATCATCAAAATGATAAGGTGTGGGATTATGGTGCAGGATTGTCCTACTACTCGATGAGACTTAATTCAATGTTGGTGAAAAATCCAGATGATCTTCAGGGTGTAATAGATAGAGTTAAACAAGATATTGCAGCAATAGATCCCGCTGTACCGTTTGAGTACAGTTTCATGGATCAGGATTTCGAAAATACGTTTATTTCAGAAAAAAGAATGGCTACAATTCTTAATGTGTTTACACTTATGGCATTAATCATCGCATGTTTGGGCCTATTTGGGTTAGCGGCTTTTACGGCAGAACAGCGTACAAAAGAGTTAAGCATTAGAAAAGTTTTGGGTGCAAAGGTTTCTCAATTGGCTATTTTGTTTTCGTCAGAATTTACAAGGCTCGTAGTCATAGCGGTGGTGCTAGCCTCTTGCATGGCCTATCTTTTGGTAGACTGGTGGCTTCAAAATTTTGCATATAGAGCTTCTATAGACATTAGGATATTTATTATTGCTGCAATTAGTGCTATCGCTATTACCTTGTTAACAGTAAGTTTACAGACGGTCAAAGTGGCGACCTCTAATCCTGCAAAAAAATTAAGAACAGAATAAACGAATTAGATTTAAAATAAAAAGAAATTAAAATATTATAAAAACAAAAGAATATGCTATTGCAATTAAAAAATGTATCAAAATGGGTACAGTCGGGAGGTCAGAAAATTTTCTTATTAAAAGATATAAATTTCTGGGTAAATGAAGGGGATTTTATCTCTATTATGGGGCCTTCGGGATCAGGAAAATCTACTTTACTTAACGTGATTGGTATGCTGGATGATTTTAATGAAGGAGAATATTCATTTTTAGAAGATTCTGTCCACACCCTTAAAGAAAAACATAGAGCCAACCTTTACAAACAATACATTGGGTTTGTTTTTCAATCCTATCATTTGATTGATGAACTAACCGTAAAAGAAAATTTAGAAATGCCTTTGCTTTATAAAAAGTTTGGAGCTTCTGAAAGAAAATCCCTAGTAGGGGATATGTTAGATCGGTTTAATATTGTAGGCAAAAAAGACCTTTTTCCTTCTCAGTTAAGTGGTGGGCAACAACAATTGGTAGGCATTGCCAGAGCTCTTATTGCAAGTCCTAAGTTAATCCTTGCAGATGAACCTACAGGAAACCTTAACTCTAAACAGGGAGAAGAAATTATGGAAACCTTTACCCAACTTAATAAAGAAGGAGTAACCATTATACAAGTAACCCATTCTGAAAAAAATATGAAGTATGGTTCTCGAGTTATCAACCTATTAGATGGTAGCGTTGTATGATCACAATATTGTAAACAGAATAATCTATCTAATTATAAATTGTATATGGAAATAGTGAGTAAAACTGTTGAAATAATGAAAAAGATTGACCAACTGATTCGAATCAAGGCAACAGGACCTCCAGAGGTTTTAGCACTTCGCTTAGAGGTCTCGAAGAATACAATTTATAGAACCATTAAAACCATGAAATTATTAAATGCGCCTATTATATACGATTTTTCAATTCAAAGTTATGTTTACGAAAAAGAAGTAGGATACTACTTTGGATTTTATTTAAATAATGAATGTAAATAATTAGTGTTGTTTGATTAAAATCGTATATCAATACATTTTAAAAAATGAGAAAAAACCATAAATTATTAGAAAAAAGAAGAAAGTTTGTTCAAGAGTATGTTTGTGAGAATCATCATAAACAAATGAAAACAGTAGTTACAGAACTTTCAGAAAGATTGTTTGTGACAGAAAGAACGATTTACAGGATTATAAATGAAACTTCTGACTATGTCAATGCGTCTTGATTATTCAAATAAGAAATGATGCAATTTTCTATGTTTTAATACCGATTAATCGGTATTAAAACATAGAAAGTTTTGTTTTTATTCATTTAGGTTCTTGCATAAAACATAGTTTTTCGTTTCAAGGAAAAATACCATTGATTTTTTTATTGAGTTTTATGATTTCTGAAGATAAGTTCAATTTTTTGGAAGTACCATCAAAAGGATCAAATTCATATAGAAAATAACCATTGGCCTCTTCCTTTTTCATTTTACTTATAAAGGCATTCCAATTAGTAATTACTTCACTTTTTACATCAGATCCCGGTCTACCACTAATTGATGCTATAAAAAAAGATTCATTACGTATATCATTTCCACAGTATAGCGATTCTGATCCGTGTTGTGTGGCATTTAGGTCAAAATGCCCAATATCGTTAAGTACTTCTTGCATCCAAACAGGTACAATACCTAGTTTTCCGGCATTGATTATATCCATTATAGATTTATCACCTTTCCAATTTTTAAAAATAGATTTTTGAACTCCAATTGTTACCAAATCCCAATCTGCAATATAAGGTGTTGATTTATTGTTACCTGCAAATTCACAAACTTTCCATTCTTTAGGAGGGGTTTCTGTAGATTTAAACCATTTTAATTCTCTATTGGGATTATAATATAGAATAAATTTCTCCATATCTTCTTTTATTACTCTGTATCTCGAATCTATCCCTGTTACAATTCCTGGTGTTTTACTTTTACTTAGTAATGTATTGGTAGGTAACAAACCAGATAACCTTCTTAAACTACCAGTAAGAATAATAGAAGGATCTATACTTTTTGCTTTTATAAGAAGAGGTTTAGCGGCAAATTCTGTAAGTTTTCTAGCAACGCCACCAGCTGCTACCGATCGGTATACAAAGAATAAAGGTGCTTCTTGTAGTACCCCTCTTTTTCTAAGTTTATCACCACAATTCTCTACAAAATTTCGTACATTATTGGTTCTTTCTGTACTATACTTATCTCCAAACACAGAATTTTCCCTAGGATCAATTCCAATATCTCTAAGAGGAGTTTTTTGAAAAGTAGAAATGTTTTCAAGGTAGATAACATCGTTTTGTTTAGAAACAATTTCTTGAGCGTTCGTTGGTTGGTTATCAGTAAGTGCATCTTTGTCACAAGCATATAGAGTAGCAAGAAATAAGACGGTAAATAAGCTACCAAAATTCATTTTTAATCTTTTCATTTTGCATCGGTTTTAAGTTAATAAATAATATTGATGATGAAATTAGCAATTAATTAAGGCATAGATGATGTTAATTGTTTGAATGGTTTGTTTCTCTGTATAAACTGTTTGTGTTAATGTATAAAATGCAGTTTTTTAGTTGTTTATAATCAGTATGATCATGGCGATGCTATGCTGAAATTAAGAAAATACCAGTTTTTATTGCACTTGAAACATTCATAACTAAGTTCTAATGTTAACAAAAGTTACATAAGTAGTTTTATACCATTTCAACTTTGAAATTTCCCATAACTAATAGTTCTTTTTAATGTATACTGCGAAATAAAATAGAACCGTAGCTACGGCTATGCTTCGATTTTCTTTCTTGTCTAAATCAAAAATCCCTGTTTATTTTTTGAGTAATTCCAAAGATAATATGGTATTACTACTAATTATGAAAAGCAATTTATAATATGGTCAATGATTTATTCAAGTTCTGAAACCGCAGTAAATTCCCGAATAGCCGCATTAGGTGCTATAATGGTATACCCTTTCCAAAAATCTGGATTGTATTTAGAGAGGTATTCGGGAGTAATGGTTTTATTTTCTTTACTGTTTTTATAATCGGCTTCGGTTAATGGTTTTGAGTCAAAAACAATAATTTCATATTTATTTTTATAAGTAGTGACAGCATTAATCTCTAACGATAATTCGTTTTGCTTACGCTTGCCTTTTACATGTTTGTTTTTCTCTATAACCTTTAAGGGACGATCAAATCCAAAAAAGCCACCTCTATACATTTCAAGATATTTTAGATGGTATTTATTATTTTCTCCTTTGGTAAAAATCACTTTATTACGATATAAATTATCCTGATATTGAATGCCTAAGAGCTTAAATTTCTTAAGAGGTTTTACATTGTTATAATCTACTCTTACAATTGCAAAATCTTCGGTATTAATATACATAGTACCTTTAAAATCTTCACTTCTTTTAGGGGCAAAAGAAACAATATACACGCTTTGATCATTGATATAAGTATAATCCTTAATTTCAAAAGTATAACGACTGGATTTGTTTAAAAAATTGGATTTTACATCTTCGTTATAGAAAAGACTTGAAACAATGCTTTTTAGCTTGGATTTACGATATTTCTGAAATTCCTTTTTTTCTTTTTGATCTTCTATCTTATCTTTTACACCTTCGGCATTTTCATTACTTTCTAGGATAGAGTCGACCTGTACTTTGGTGCCAAACCAACCCGATTTGATTTTGAGATAAGAATCTGGTTTTACATTGTCTTTGAAAATAGTTTCTATGCGCTTGGACATTGCATCCATAGACACAGCATTGTTTTTGTCATATAGCTCTGCTGCTTTATTAATATGAAGCTTTCTCCTTTCTGCATCACCAGAGTATTCGCCTAAAATTTCTGTATAGTATGCTGATTTTTTAGGAAGAATAGCTACAATGCTATCAATTAGTTTTTTATTAAGTTCTTCTATGGTTGATTTTTTAAAATCAACATTCAATTTTTTTATGGTGTTAAACTCTGATTCTCTAAAAAATAATCGTTCCTGTGATAACTCAAAGTCATAGTTTTGTGAGATTCTTTCTTTTACATTACTTATAACCTCATCAACAGTTAGATTTTTATTCGTAACAAAAACACCACCAAGCTCTATGGCTTTGGGAGATAAATATAGTATACTATCAATAGGAGAATGGGTAGAAACTCCTATTTTTTCATAACCCATAGAGGAGATATGAATAGAATCACTTTCTGAGATATTGTCTTCTAATGTGATACTAAATCGCCCTTCTTCGTTAGTAATAATTCCTTGATTTTTAGAAAATTGAATCGTAGCATATGGAATAGGCTTATTACTCTTTTTATCTAGAACAGTACCAGATATGGTCTGTGCGTTTGTAATAAAACCTAAGAAGAAAAACAGTAGTATAAATCTAACGTACATGATTTATTTTTTGGTTGATATATCTTTATACTAATAGACCTCTTTTTTGTTGCAATGGTTGCATGAGATGCTAAATAAAGATGAAGAACAATTAGAATTGAATTGTATGATTTTATCATAAACAACGATCGAGACAGCGCTTCTCGATCGTTGTTACATGAGATTAATCTTCAACGCCTTGAAGATTATCTCCAGAGTTTCTATCTATTAATTTGTTATAAGGATCAATGCCAAACTTAGTTGGTTTTTTAGCTGTTATAACAGTAAATGTATTCTCACCAGGTTTTAGCCATTTTCTTTTAAGATAGTATGGGTTTTTTAGAGGGACCTCTTTTTCGTCTGTAATATCATCACCAAAAACCCCTATTTCGATGTAATTGGTCTTATCATCAGTACGTTCCTCTTTCCCTTTATCATCATAATATATTTTTTTCGAATCTACAGTAAACGAAGTTTCATACGAACCGTCTTCTAGTTCTTTGGTAACTCCTTTTACTGCTCTGTTTTCGTACAATGCAATTTTGGTAAAGCCATCTTCTACTGCATACTTTAAAGAATCTGGTGCAATTTTTAATATGGCTTCGTATAGATTTTCTGAGGTTGGATACACCCCTTTTTCAAAATTTTTGTATTCGTGCAAAAATTCTTTTAGCGCAGTATTGATTTTATGCTCTCCTATAATATCTTGTAACTCATACATCACCATCGATCCTTTTTCATACCATATATGAGGTCCTATCTCTACATTAATCAATGAGCGCTCTGGTTTAAGACTAAAAGCTCGTTGTCTTAAATATTTGTCTAATGAGTGTTTTAAGAAATTTTTAATTCCGTTTTCACCATATTCATGTTTCATGGTCATAAGCGAAGAGTACTCTGCAAGAGTTTCAGAAATAATATTGGCCCCTGACGTTTTGCTTGGAGTCACCAAATGACCCCACCATTGGTGTGCTACTTCGTGAGTAGTTACCCTAAATGCATAATTAAAATCTTCGGCCTTATCAAAATTAGCAGCAAATCCAAAATCTTCAGAATACGGTATGGTGGTAACAAAAGACTGTGCAAAAGTCGAATGTGCAGGAAATTCTACAATTCGAATAATAGAATTTGGGTATTCATAGAAGTTTTTAGAACAATATTCTAACGCCACTTTGACGCCATTGATAAAGTATTCAAGATTTCTTTTATGTTTCTTAGAATGATAGATTTCTATGTCAACTTTTTTACCATTTGAAGCGGTCCAACTTGATTTTTCTACATCATATGTTGCCGATACTACATTGAAAAAGAGATCTGTTTTAGACTCTAGTTTATAATGATAGTATGCCCTGTCATCTTTATTCCATTGATTCATTAATTTACCAGGAGCCAATGCAGTTTGATCGTCAGAAGTACTAACGACTGCTTCAAAATTAATATAATTGGCATCTTCATTAAACAGATTTTTCTTTAATGCAATAGAATCTGTTCTGGGCGGAAACAGATAATCAAGCTTTTTTAAACCATGTTTTACTCTTACCCCATTATCTACAATACTTTGATTATAATGAAATCTTGGAAAAATTGTATGATTTAGAAAAGAACCATTGGTTAATACTTGTGTTTCTAGTCGATTAGCAAAACCTTTGGTTTCAGAAAAAACTTCGATAGTTAGGTTAGCCTTTTCTTGTGGCAACATTGTCTTGGGTAATTTATAAAAATAAACCCTATAAATAGAATCTGTCATTACAGGTGTAAGATGTACACCATTATAAATCACTTTTTCTAAAGTGGTGTGCGCTCCGGGATACTCAATTTCTAAGCGTAATGTATCAATAGGTGAGTCATAACTATTAATAATCTTGAAATCTCCTTTCGCTTTTACATTACGTTCTTCAGGAAAAATATCGATATACGCTTTTAGGTCTGTAACCTGTGGATGTGCACTACCGATATATTTGGCATATTTTTTTTCTGCATCGGCATTTATTTTTTCAGAAGTATATCCATCTACAATAGTATTTAAAACTGCTAAATTATAATGCGTATAACCTGCAACAGCTATAAAAGCAATAAGTAAACTAATAAAAGCAATAGTCGTTTTGATGGTTAGCCGTTCTTTGGCCATTCTAAGTCTCTCTTTGGCAGAAGAAAAGAAACCTCTATTCCAAAATATTTTACCGATAATCATGAGTACTGCCGTGCAGAGAATCCAGTATAGGTTTAACCAACTTATACCTGTCAAATAGTGCCCAAATCGGTTTAAATCACTAATAAATATGGGTGTTGTACCTGTAAAGGTGTACATAGGATTAGTAATTCTAAATGCCAAAGCAACCAATATCGGTAAGCCAAAATAAAGTAGGATGATAATAAAATGTCCCAAAAATTTATTGTTGACCATGACATGGATAAAAAAAGCGAGTAGAATTGTAATCAGAAATGTAGGAAAAACCAACACAAAATTATATACAAAGTACATTCCTAAATCGTACTGAAAATACCCATTAAAACTCTGAAATAATATACCGATAAGTATGTTTGCCAAGATCAATATAATTGCAATTCCGGTTAAGGATATGATTTTAGAAAAGTATAAGCTGGCATTTGTTATTGGCAATGCATCATAAAAGACGAATGTTCTATTATTACGTGTTCTATGAACAGCTTCTCCCGAATAAATCACTAATATTACTATAGATAGAAAGGAAATAATTCCATTTACATAAGAAACAACATATCTGGTAAATGGTAGATTAGGAGTACCGTATAATTCATTTACATTATAAATACTAAATATTGCAAAAACAATACCTATAAGTAATAAGATAATAAAGACGGGACTTTTTAAAATAGATAAAAACTCTATCTTACTTAAAGAAAACAAGGTTTGCCATTTCGTCTTATTGGTAAATACTTGAGTTATTGATTTTGTTGGGGTAGGGATGTAATTGTCATCTTTTGACTTTTTCTCTTTCTTGCCAGAAAGCAAAAACTTTTTATAGTCAAATTTAAAATAGGTGATTAAAAAGAAAATGACTCCTAAACCTAACCAAAGCATTCTATTAATTAGGAATTTACCATAAATAGGGAGCTGATTGTTATTTAACTCATTAATTGACCAATATTTTTTGACAAAACGAAAAGCTCTTCCTCCAAAAGGATCAAGGTAAATACTTAACCATTGATTATCGATACTTTTTAGTAAATCCCCTGAGATACTATATAAAAGAAAAAGACAGATACCACCCAGATAAATAATTGGCATTTTTTTGAAAAAGGCCATTAAACTAAAAAATAAAGCTCCTACCAATAAGGCATTTATTTCTAAAATAAAGATGAAAGGTAAAAGGTAAGAAGTTATATTAAAACTATCATAAACACCATAATCGGGCCTTTCTAAAAATACGCCAATAGAAAAACCTAGAATTGCACCCAGAGTAATATATATATTGACAAGAGATGCTATGGTAAAACTACCTAAAAATCTTCCTAATACATATGATTTTTGAGTAATTGGAAATGTAAAATAGGTTTGTGCCGTTTTATGATCCTGATCTCTATAAATAGGAACTCCCATGATGGCAGCATAAAAGAAAATACTAATAACAGATATTGGTGTAATAACATCAATAATATTATTCGGGCTGTTTACAAATTGTGCTGTAACAGATTTTTGAAAGACTGCAATCAAAATAGCGATAGTAAACCCTAATGCTGCATAGATCCATGTAGCGGGTCTTTTGAGTCGATATTTAAGTTCAAATAAGAATATTTCTTTCATGTGTTTGTAATATTGTTTTAGATGTTTATAAAACTTACCAACGGTTCATTTTAATAAGTAATAAATAACTTGTTATGGCTTGTTTTATTGACTCTTTTTTAGACAATGTAAATAATGTAGTAAAACTTATTATTAAACACTTTGACAACTAATAAAGCTTATTAAAATAGTAACTTCTTTTATAAAGAAACCTGTTCTTGATTTTCTTTTTTATTAATACAATAGAAGTAGAAATCTTCTAAATCATTGTTAACAGGGTTAAATCCGTCTCCTGGATTGGTATCATGATGGATGTTAACAAAGAACTTTCCTCCTCTTAGGTAGTTAGATAGTACAGTAAATTCATTTTCGATTACTGTTAGTTCTGATTTTTCAATTTGCTTTTTGAAAACTTTACCCGTCAATGAGGCTGACAATTCTTGAGGATTTCCTTGTGCCAAGATTTTACCTTCGTTAAACACCGCCATGTTTTGACACAAATTTGTTACGTCGTCGACGATGTGAGTACTCAAGATTACTACAGCATCTTCTCCTAATTCACTTAATAAATTATGAAAACGGTTACGTTCTAAAGGATCCAATCCAGCGGTAGGTTCATCCACAATAATTAATTTTGGATTCCCAAGCAGTGCCTGAGCTATTCCAAAACGTTGCCTCATTCCTCCAGAAAAATCACCTAGATTACGGTTTCTAAATTTATATAAGTTTACCTTGTTTAATAAATCTGCAACATACCCTTTTCGTTCTTGCTTATTTACAATTCCTTTTACCTTGGCAATATGCGTAAGCATCATCTCTGCCGATACCTTTGGATATACTCCAAAATCCTGAGGTAAATACCCTAGAATTTTTCGTAACTCTTCGGGTTGTTTAAAAACATCAATATCGTCAAACTGAATGGTTCCAGAGTCAGCCAATTGTAAGGTTGCAATAGTTCGCATTAATGTTGATTTTCCGGCGCCATTAGGGCCTAAAAGCCCAAACATTCCTTTTTCCAATGTTAGATTAACATTGTTTAGCGCCTGGGTACCATTAGGATAGGTTTTGTTGAGATTTTGTATTGTTAGCATTTTTTGCCAATTAAATGTTTTAAGATTAGTAGAACCTGTTAAGGTTTTGTTACAAGGTTTGAAATGTTTTTTAAGGAAAAGTACTTTTATGGGTTTAGAGAAGTTCTGGTTTTTTTGAAACAAAGAATACCAGATATATAAGTATCTTTATCCCCTATTAAATTTTAGAGATTAAGAATGCAACAAATTCGTAGAAATAGACGACTTAGAACCAATGATGCGATTCGTTCTTTGGTAAGAGACCATGTCATAACTCCAAATGATTTTTTAGTTCCTTTATTCGTTGTTGAAGGTACTAATATTAAAGAAGAAATCACATCCATGCCAGGTTATTTTAGATATAGCCTAGACTTACTTAAAGCAGAAGTGAAAGAAATATGGTCATTAGGATTAAAATCGGTTTTACTCTTTGTAAAAGTACCAGATGAATTAAAGGATAACAAAGGAACCGAAGCTCTTAATCCCGATGGGTTAATGCAAAGAGCGGTTAGAACTGTCAAAGAGACAATTCCTGAAATGTTGGTTATGACCGATGTGGCATTAGACCCGTATTCTTCTTATGGACATGACGGGATTGTACAAGATGGGTATATTGTTAATGATGAAACGTGTAAAGTGCTTGCAGAAATGTCGTTATCTCATGCACAGGCAGGTGCCGATTTTGTTGCTCCAAGTGATATGATGGATGGTCGAATCTTGGCTATTAGAGAACTTTTAGAAAAAGAAAGCTATAAAAATACTGGGATTATGAGTTACAGTGCAAAATATGCGTCTGCTTTTTATGGCCCTTTTAGAGATGCTTTGGATTCTGCTCCTGGATTTGGAGACAAGAAAACATATCAAATGGATTTTGCCAATAGAGAAGAGGCTATTAAAGAAACGTTGATGGATATAGATGAAGGTGCAGATATTGTAATGGTAAAACCAGGATTGTGTTATCTGGATTTGGTACGAGATGTTCGAGATGCTGTAGATGTTCCTGTAGCGGTGTATCAAGTAAGCGGAGAATATGCTATGTTGAAAGCTGCAGCAGAAAAAGGGTGGTTAGATCATGATGCAGTTATGTTAGAACAAGTGATGGCTTTTAAAAGAGCAGGAGCCCATATTATTGCCAGCTATTTTGCCAAGGATGTGGTTAAGCTTTTAGGTTAAATAATTTCAAAATAATAACATATGATAAGTAGGGATAGATTATATCAGACATTTGGAGAACTACTCTATGTGATTGCAATGAGTGATGGCGTAATCCAGCAACAAGAGTCAGAAGTGCTCGAAGAAATATTAAAGGCACACCCCAAAGGAAAAGATATCAAATGGTCTTTTGAGTACGAAAGCCAAAACCAAAGTGATATCGAGACATTGTACAAAAAAGTTATTGAAGTATTTTCTGACAATGGCCCTGATTATGAATATGATTTTATGATCTATGCACTTACAAAAATTGCCGAAGCAAGTATGGGTAAGGATATTAAGGAGAATGAAGTAATCTCTAATTTTTCTAAAGATTTGCTAGAAAGATTTAAAAGCGACATCGAAAAAATTAAAGAAAAATATAACGAATAATATTGATGAAGTTTAGCAAAAGAATAGCGATATTCTGTATAGGAATTACGTTGGGAATCCTAAGTTGTCAATCAGGTAAAAAGGAAAAAAAACCTGAGATTAAAATTGGAACAAAGAAAGAACAATTATCTCCTTTTGATGTGGGGAAAACGGTTTTTAATGGTAAAGGAAAATGTTATACTTGTCATAAGGTTGATAAAAAATCTATAGGTCCTAGTATCTTAGAGATTATGAAAGTTTATAATGAAGAAAAAGGAGATATCATTGCATTTTTAAAACAAGACGCTGAGCCAATTGTGGATCCCGAAACATATACTGTTATGAAAACAAACTTTGCAATTATCAAAACATTTACAGAAGAAGAACTTCAAGCAGTAGAAGTATATATGTCTGAAATGAGTAAAAAAAATAAATAAGAGGAATAAGAATGACTAAGAAGGTATTGATTGTATTTTTTTTAATTTCAGGAATAGTTAGCGCACAACAGTTTTCTGTTAAAACAGCATTTTTAGAGAAGTGGAAGAATTCTAAAAAATATTTGTTAGAAATAGCAGATAAAATGCCAGAAGATAACTATGAGTTTAAACCTACAGCACGTGAAATGATGTTTAAAGAACAATTGCTTCATATTCGTCAAAATATGCTGTGGTTAGGAACTACTTATTTTTCTGAAGAAAAGTTTGATAGAGAAGCACTTAAGAAAAATGTGCCTCAGAAAAAATCTGAAATCATAAAACTGTTAGAGAATGCCTTTGATAAGGTATATACCCAAGTCCAAAATAGTACTAAAGATGATTTGCAAGTAGAAATTGACTTTTTTGCAGGGCGCAAATCAAGACTACAGATTTTAAATTTATTACAGGATCACGTAACACATCATCGAGGACAATTAATAGTATATCTTAACCTTAATGAAATAAAACCACCACGGTATGTAGGGTGGTGATGCTTAAAATCGATTGAAGTTTTTTTCATAAGCCTTGTAGGTGCAAATAAATTTATGTTATTAAGGGCTTATAGAGAAAGAAATGGTAAATTAGTTCCTTCAAAAATGTAGCAATGACTTTACTGATTATTTACGCAATACTTTCGATTTTCTTTTCTTTTTTATGTTCTATTTTAGAAGCAGTACTTCTAAGTGTGACTCCTACTTTTATCAATGTAAAAAAGAAAGAAGGCAAATCTTATGCGCTAACTTTAGAAAACCTTAAAAAGGATGTAGACAAACCTTTGATTGCCATTTTAACCCTTAATACAATTGCGCATACAGTAGGAGCAATTTTGGTGGGTGTGCAAGCAGAACAACTTCCTTATAAGATTGATATCATGGGTATTAATATGGTAGGGGTCGTGTCGACTATTATGACCATTTTGATATTGGTAGTTTCAGAAATCATACCAAAAACTATTGGGGCAAAATTTTGGAAACAACTAGCTAATTTTACTTCAAAAGCATTACTTGTTTTAATTGCTCCGCTAAAATACACGGGCATTCTTTGGTTGTTACAACTTACTACCAAGCTGATAGGAGGTAAAGGACATCATGGATCTGTATTAAGCCGTGAAGATTTTACAGCAATGACAGATATTGCAGAAGAAGAAGGTATTTTTGAAGAGTCAGAATCCAAAGTGATCAAAAACTTATTAAACTTTAGAGATATTCTTGCCAAAGATATAATGACTCCTAGAAGTGTCTTAAAAATAGCTTCAGAAAACCAAAATATAGCTGCGTTTTTCGAAGAAAATAAAAACTTACGATTTTCCAGAGTTCCGGTTTATGCAGATACACCAGATAATATTACGGGCTATGTGCTAAAAGATGAAGTTTACAAAGAAATGGCTGAGGATAACCACACAAAAAAATTAAGCGCCCTAAGAAGAAAAATGTTTGTGGTAGATCGTAATGTAGCGGTGCCCAGTTTATTCGAAAAACTAGTAGAGCAAAAGGAACATATGGCATTGGTAGTAGATGAATATGGTTCTATAAGTGGTTTGGTAAGTATGGAGGATGTTATTGAAACTTTACTTGGCTTAGAAATTATGGATGAAAGCGATCAAGACTCAAATATGCAAGAGTTGGCACGTAAGAATTGGGAAAAAAGAGCTAGAAAACTAGGTATTCTAGAAGATAAAGAAACTGATGAGTAGCTCGGTAAATGTAAAAACTCCATTAGGAATTGCCATAATAACCGGAGATGAAAACGGAATACAACGTATCTCTATAACAGATGATGAACAGACCGATATCCCTTCGGCAAAAATTCCGGATTGTTTAAAAAAAGCTACCATACAATTACAAGAGTATTTTGAAGGAGAACGTACTGATTTTGATTTGATATTAAACCCTATAGGAACCGATTTTCAAAAAAAAGTCTGGAACGAATTGTTAAAAATTCCTTTTGCCAAAACTGCATCTTATCTCGATATTGCAAAAAGATTGGGAGATCCTAAATGTATTAGAGCGGCGGCAAGTGCGAATGGTAAAAACCCTTTATGGATTGTAATTCCTTGTCATAGAGTTATAGGAACCGATGGCTCATTGACAGGGTATGCAGGAGGTTTATGGCGCAAAAAATGGCTTCTTGATCATGAAACACCATCACCACAACAATCTTTGTTTTAGTACAATAAGGGGATGTTAATATAATATTAACATTTTTTGAGTTAGGGTATTTCAAAAGTTAGACGTCTTAATAATATGACCACTTTTAGAACCCGATTTTTCACAACTTGTATTGTGATATTGATATTTGTATCCAATAATTGTGCTCAGAACATTGAGCATAAGCAACAAGATTTTCCAGTTTTATATTCCTTAAAAGATACGATTAATCTCTATATAAAAAGAGGAGATAGTTTATCCGCATTACGCGAAGACGCAAGTGCAAAGACCGAGTATTTAAAAGCTTTTCGGTTAGCAAGAAAGCGAAGTGACAAAAAGAGATTATTAAAATCAGGAATTAAGGTTGTATACGAATATGTAGAGTTAAAACAATATACGAAGGCACAAGAAACACTTTCTTTTCTAGAAAGTTACTGTCAAAAAGTTAGAGATACTAATTGCTTGATAGAGGTGAAAAAAAGATACGGAGGTATTTATCATAAAATGGGGGATTATAAAAAATCCTTGAGTGTTTTTAATCAGGGTTTTGATATGATAAATAGTGATGTTGATAATAGGTTACATCATAATCTCTTGTTAGCTAGAGGATGTTTACTACAGGATATAGAGAATTTTAGAGAAGCAAAAGATGATTTTAAAAATTCGCTAAAATATGTTGATAATGACGATCCAGAAAAAATGGTAAACATATATATCAATTTGATAGGGATTTATGGAGATTTAGGAGATATTGATTCAACCTATTTTTACTTCAAAAAATCGCTAAAATTGTTTGATAAAAATAAAAATATTGTTAATAATCTTACGGTTTATAATAATATGGCGTATGCTTATTTACAAAATGGAGAGCCTCAAAAAGGACTTTATTTAGTAAAAAAGAGTATAAACTTAGAAGAAATAGATAAGTTTAAACAATACGGAATCTATCCTGCATTTATGCATACCATGGGTGCCTTGTATTATGAAATGGGTAAATATGAAAAAGCTATAAATTATTTTAAAATAGCTTTAGAGTTTGATATTAAATATAGTCAAATCACTGCCATTATAGGAACAAAAGAAGATCTATCTAAAGCATATGAAGCTCTAGGTGACTATAAAAAAAGTATTACTTTTTTGAAAGAAGCAAAATCTTTAAAAGAGACTCAAGACAATCAGGAAGTCAAAGAAAAAATTGCCAAATTAGAAGCTAGAAAACTTTTGATCGAAAATCAAAAAAAACTATCTAACCTAAGAGAAGTTAATCTAAAACAAGGAGAAGAAATAGGTAAGGTAAAACTATTTAGTTATGTATTGGCTTTCTTTTTGGCACTTATTTTATCAACCTTATTGTATCATAAGCATAAAAACAAGGTGCGTTTTCATCAAATAAATGAGGAGTTAAGCTTAAATCGTTTTAAATCGTTACGATCTATGATGAATTCCCATTTCCTATTTAACTCTTTTAGCGCGTTACAAAACTTTATTCTAAAAAATCAAAATTTAAAAGCAATAGAGTATATGACAGAATTATCTGGGTTAATACGAAAAGTTTTATCAAGCTCTGAAAGTATTTATACTCGCTTTAATAACGAACTTGATTTATTAAAATCGTATATAAACATAGAAAAAGGGCGATTTGAAGAAAGCTTTGATGCTATTTATCTAGTAGATGAAAAGATTGTGAATACAAACCCGACTATTCCGTCCATGGTGATTCAACCTTATATTGAAAATGCAATAATTCATGGGTTTTCACATGCCAATAAAAAAGGATTGTTAGAACTGTCTTTTAAACAAGAACAAATGACAATTATTTGTAAAATAAAAGACAATGGTATAGGTAGAGAAGAAGCAGAAAAATTGAAGAAAAAAGGAAATAATTCATCTCATTTATCCATTGCCACTAGAAACACTAATGAACGTTTACGAATCTTAAATAAAATAGGGAGTCACAATGCAGGTGTACGTATTAATGACTTGTTTTTTGAATCAGGTACACCAAAAGGAACCGAAGTGGTAATTACATTGCCTATTAACCAAAAAAGGAATTAACATGAGCCAGCTACTTAAATGTGTTATTATCGATGACGAAAAAAAGGACAGAGAGAATATAAGAATGCTTTTAAATTCATACTGCCCTCAAGTGCAAATTATAGGAGAAGCTAATGATAGAGAATCAATTCTTTCACTACTCTCAAAGGTAAAGCCTGATTTGATATTTATGGATATTCAATTGGGAGCCATATCTGTTTTTGATATACTTAATGAGTTAGACAAAATAGATTTTAAAATAGTTTTTGTTTCTGCTTATGATAAATATGCAATCAAAGGGTATAAATATGATGCGATAGATTATATGCTTAAGCCTATAGATCCGAGACAACTTATAAAAGTAGTGGATAAAACCATTCGTATAAAAGAGGTTTCTTCTTCTTCTTCAGAAAATAGCTTTATGAGTGACTTTAAAGAGTTATATTCTAAAGTAGCAGAGACTCCAAAAATATCTATAGCCGATGGTAAAGGGGTGCATATGATTAAAACAGGAGATGTTTTGTATTGTGTAAGTGACGGAAATTATACCACTTTTATAATGACAGATGATGAAGAAATTGTTATTTCTAAAGGTTTAAAACACTTCGAAACAAAATTACAAGATTATAATTTTTTAAGAATTCATAAATCGTACATCGCAAATTTAAATCATATAGATTTTCTATTAAAAGAACAAGGAGGATCGGTAATTATGAAAAATGGAAAATCCTTACCAGTTTCAAGAAATTGTAAAAGAGAGCTTTATGAAAAGATGAATATTGTTTAACATTTATTCTTTGGTTTTCCTTATTGTCTTTAGGCAAAACTTGCTTTCATCCATATTTAATATTTTAATTTAACAGTTAATAAAAACAGGTGTAACCTAAAGTCTTGAAACTCCTTTATGACGGTAAAAAATCTAAAGGAGTTTTTATATTATATGAGTTCATATAAGTTAATTTCATACATTCGTTAATTAATAATTTAAATGTAATTATACCGTGAAAATTGTTAAAAAACTACTCAAAGGACTCCTATACTTACTACTTTTGATTGTAATTGGACTTTATATATTTGATTATGATTATATCTTAAAAGGAGTTCGTGTGGTATATATGACAGGACATTCTTCGGCGTATATAGACGACTATCCTCATTTTGATAACCGAACCATAAAAAATGGTAATACCACTATTACCTGGCCATTGCATAAATCATATAATAGTGTACAATCTACAGATAAGCTAAATGCGACTAATGAAGAAATGGGTACGGTTGCTTTTATGATTATTAAAAATGATAGTATTTGGTACGAAAACTATGCAGAGGGATATGGTGCAGATTCTAAAACCAATTCATTTTCTATGGCAAAAAGCTTGGTTACAGGAATGCTAGGAAAAGCAATTATGGATGGGCATATAAAGAGTGTAAATCAACCTCTAAGTGATTTTTTTCCAGAGTTTTCAGAAGGGCTTGCGGCAAAAGTTACAGTTGGAGATCTCTCATCTATGTCATCGGGACTTGATTGGACCGAGCATTATACCAGTCCCTTTTCTATCACTGCAAAAACGTATTATGATTCGAATATAAGAGAGATACTATTGGGGTTGGATATTATAAAAGAGCCAGGAAAAGAATATGAATATTTGAGCGGTAACACCCAACTGTTAGGAATGGTAATAGAAAAGGCAACAGGAAAAACACTATCACAATATTTGAGTGAAAGTTTTTGGCAACCTTTGGGGATGGAACAAGAAGCGATTTGGCAACTTGACAGTGAAGATAGCGGTATGGAAAAAGCATATTGTTGTGTGTCAAGTAACGCCAGAGATTTTGCTCGATTTGGTCAGTTGTTTAAAAACAAAGGAGTGTTTGAAGGTAAGCAAATACTCCCCGCAGCATTTACAGAAATGGCAACTCGTCCTCGTTTCGAAAATGGAGAAATGTACGGTTATGGGTTTTGGTTGTCGGATCATTTAAACAAGAAAATTTTTGCCATGAGAGGTATTTTGGGACAATATGTAATTTGTATTCCAGAAGATAATATTATGATTGTAAGGTTAGGGCATCATCGAGGTGATTTTACTGCTGGAAAACCTTTTACAGAAGATTTCTATATTTATATTGATGAAGCGTTCAAAATGCTACAAAATGCTTCATAAACTTAACTTAGAAAATATACTGTTTCTAGATATCGAAACAGTTCCCGAACATAAAGACTTTGAGGAACTTACCGATGAGATGAAGTATTTATGGGCAGATAAAACAAAATATCAGCGTAAAGAAGATTTTTCTCCAGAAGAATTTTATGATCGGGCAGGAATTTGGGCAGAGTTTGGTAAAATTGTCTGCATTTCTGTTGGGTATTTTACATTTAAAGGAACAAGATCTTTTAGAACAACTTCGTTTTATGGAGAAGAAAAACAATTATTGATTGATTTTAAGAATTTGATCGAAACTCATTTTAATCGGCCCAATCATTTACTTTGCGCACATAATGGTAAAGAGTTTGATTTTCCATATATCGCACGTAGGATGATTATCCATCAGATAACATTGCCAGAAAAGCTAAATCTATTTGGTAAAAAACCTTGGGAGGTAGCACATTTGGATACATTGGACCTTTGGAAATTTGGAGATTATAAACATTATACCTCTTTAAAATTGTTAACCGGTATTTTAGGAATACCATCACCCAAAGATGATATAGATGGTAGTCAGGTACGGGAAGTATTTTATGATCAAAATGATATTGATCGTATTATCTTGTATTGTGAAAAAGATACCGTAGCGGTTGCTCAAATTCTTCTTAGACTGCGACAAGAAGCGTTATTAGAAAGCGATGAAATCATATCGGTGTGATTTTATGTTGTAGAGTCCGTTTTTTTAAACTATTTCAATGGGTTTAATAAACTTCTTCAAAAAATTGCAAAGTCCTTTGCTCATTGTAATATATGTTTTTTGGTAAATAAAATCCGACATGTCCACCATATTCTGATACCTCAAGAAACAATGTTTTACTTTTTTCAGCTTCAATAGTTGGATAACATTGTACTCCCAAAAAAGAATCGTTTTTGGCATTTAAGATTAAAGTAGGAGTCTTTATATCATACAAAAACTGTTTACAACTGCATTGGGTATAATAATCAATAGCATCTTTAAAACCATGAGCTTTACTAGTATATAAATTATCAATATCTATAAGGGAAGAGCATTTTTTGATGTCTATTTTCTTTAAATACTCTGGAAATTGAGCCTGTCGTTCGTATAGTTTAGCTTTAAGGTGTTTTAAAAACCGTTGCTGGTATATATAATTATGAGGTTTGCTAATTTCTGATAGCGAATTATAAAGATCACAAGGAACAGAAACACCTACTGCAGATTTGATCTGAGAAGGTATGGTACGATTTTCACCAAGATATTTTAATAAGATATTACCTCCAAGGCTAAACCCGCACAATGAAATATGATTGTAAGGATGGTTCTTTAGGATATGAGTAACAATTAGGTCTAGGTCCTCGCTTGCTCCCCCGTAATAAGAACGATAAAGCCTATTTATTTCTCCACTACAATTTCTTAAATTTATAGCAACGCAATTCCAACCATTGGCAGTAAGGTGTTTGACCAACCCAATAATATATTGTCGTTGACCATTACCTTCTAGTCCGTGAATAATGATGGCCAATTTTTTTGATTCTTTTGTAGATGCATAACTCCAATCCAGATCTATAAAATCACCATCTTGTAGTTCGACGCGCTCCCTTTCCTGCAAAACTCCTCTTACTTTTCTTAACAGATTAGGGTAGATCGTAGAAATATGACCATTTCTAAAGAGATATGGTGGGCTAAAGGTCGATCGAAGTATTGGCATTAGTACAAAATATTATCCTTGGCTTTTTCTTTTTCTGGTAAATCTTTTTCATTTAGCATATCTCTTAGATCAATTTCTATGGTTTTACACAATGCTGTCATGGGTACATCGTTGATTCTACCTTCAAAAGGATCTTCACTATTGCTTCCAATTTTTTCCATGGTGATAAATACCCAACTGATCAAAACAGATAGTGGTGTCAAAAAGAAAACAAACCATTGTTGTATACCGTCTCCTAATTCATGCAATTCGCTTTCAAAAACATTTAAAAGTCCAAAAGGCAGCAAAAGAACGAAAATCCAAGTAAAAAGAGTACTAAAATAGGCATATTGTCTGGGAAAAGGAGTGTTTTTGATCCGCTCACATTTTCCTTGTAAATTATACAATTCTTCTAGAATACTATGAAACGTTTGTTTGTCGAATTCGGATATTTTACCTTCTTCGAGTAATTTTTTTAGATGTAATCCTTGATTTTTTACTAGGTGAGTTGCTGTATTTTTTCGTTGCAAAAGATCATTGTATTCTTCATCAGATACAAATTTTGTGGTGACGTCACAAGCGGGATTTTGCTCTCCGTGTTTTTTGAAAAGTTTTTCAATAGCACTATTTTCTTTTATTGAAAAAGAAGTGGGTTGTCTTAACTGAATCCTAAGCGCGTTAATCCATGCGAGATGTCTGTAAATAAGAGTTTGCTTGGTTTTGTGATCATCTTCGACCAAACATAATACTTGATTTGCCCAGGTTCGAGAATAGTTTACAATACCTCCCCAAATTTTACGACCTTCCCAAAAGCGATCATAACTTTGGCTGTTCTTAAAACCCATGTAAAAAGCTACTGCGATACCGATAACTGATAATGGCTGAAACGGAATATCTATAAATTTCCATCCCCAAAAGTGATATACAGAAAAAATAATTGCAGAATATAGGGTGAAGAAAATAATATTTTTCCAGGCAAATCTTATAATAAGCCCCCAGCTAATATTTCGTTTTATATACATAAGTTGTTTTTGTTAAAAATAGGAAAGATAACTGATTTTTGAACTATGTTCATCTTTTTGCATCTTATTCAGGATTGGAATCGTTATTTATCCTTATAAAACAACCAGATAAATGGTTGTACTAACTTTTTTGGTTTTTAGTGGTTATTATGCTAATGTTTCAAAAATATATTGATTTAAGCTGAAACATTTTAAAGAGAAATCAATTTGTTGTTTTGTCAGCGCAAACACATTTAAAAAATGTTGTTACTTTTGGTTAGAAGTTTTATTTTAAAGCCATCTTAGGAATCTTTTTCCAATTGCTGTAGAGGATAAAAGAATAATGATTTTCCAACCGTCTTCAAAATTTAACACGTATTCTGTTTCGAAATTTTTTAATCCACATTGTGGAGTTTAATTCTCCGAGGCTTGCCTCGAAATGTTAAAATTCTTTATCCGCTGGATGCCTCGTGAACTTGCTCCGAGGTAGTTGACTCAATCATTGGAAACTAGACGAACAAACAAAGGTAACCTACAACACACATTTTATGATATTCTACTAATTGTATTAGTTAGTGCTTTATGCGGTTTGGAAAAATATTCATTGATGGTTCAATTTGCCAAAAACGAGCTTGAATGGTTTAAAAAATATGTGGAATTTCATAATGGCATTCCCTCTTCAGAGACAATTCGAAGGTTTTTAACCGTTTTAGATACTGCGGCTTTTCAAGAATGTTACTCCAATTGGATTGGTTCATTGTGTGATTTAGACGAAGTACAATCTATTGTTATTGATGGTAAAACTATTCGAGGAGCTTCAACAAAAAGTAATCCTAATTCTATTAGTCTTCATATTTTAACAGTTTGGGCAAGTGAACTAGGGATAGCCCTTGTTCAACTTCGAGTAGATGACAAAAGCAATGAAATTACAGCAATTCCAGAATTAATAAAGAAGCTAGTTGTCAAAGGAAGTGTATTCACTATTGATGCAATGGGTTGTCAAAAGGATATTGTAAGTGAAATTACAAGCCATCAAGCCGATTATATTATTGCAGTAAAAGGCAACCAAAAGTCGTTAGAGATAGCTATAAAAGACACGGCTTTATTAGAAAAACCAGATGATGTTTCGGTTAAAGAGGACATAGGACATGGAAGAGTGGAAAAAAGGACCTGCAGTATTTATAGGGGCTTATCTCACTTATATCCAAAAAATTCATGGCAAGGGTTAAAGCAATTTGTCAGAATTGAAAGTTAAGTATTCTGTAAGTCAACAAAGAAGACTACTACACAAACAAGGTATTACATCACTAGTTTAGAAGAAGGTGCTCTAAAAATAGTATTCAAAATCTATACAGTAAATCATGATATTTAGAAATAAGGAAAAGCACACCATTCGAAATTGTAGCGAAACTTAACAATAATGTGAAATTCATTTAAAAGCTGTTTTCTTTACTAGGTGGATTCGATAGGGATGCTTATTGTTTTTCAAAATTTATAAAACTGTCAGGTGTGGTTGTGCGGGATGTCATGAGAAGATAGCAAAATTATGGATAATCACCCGCTTTATTTTCTAATCGATTATTTATTGCAAATTGTTAAAATATTACAAATAAAAAGTTAAAAAACATAATAACTGTAAGTTTTTAATTTCTTTACAGACTTTACATACTTAACCAAAAATAAATTACACAAATTATGAAAAACAGAATTTTAGTATTTGGGTTAGCCTTAGCGTTCGTGGCATGTTCTACAGAAGAAATTAATTCGGATTTAGTAGATACTGCAGAAGTCTCACAAAAGCTTGCTCAGGAAATTAAATCTAACGGGGCGATCACTGCATTAAATCCCGTAACAATTGATTCAAATAGCTTGATTGAGGGAAGTAGGTATTCTCAAATATTTACAGACGTAAACGACGAATCCATTCCTATTGATCGTCTTGCTAATGGAGCGTTGCTGCTTCCTGTATTCAGCAATGGAATTTTGTCATACCCGAGAAATGGTCAATTACAATCAGATCGATACAGACTTGTTACGAATGGAAGATGGCAATTAATTACGGATCCACTAGATGGTTTTAATAGATTAACACCCAATGTAAATCGATGGCATACAATTGACGGAAATTCCTATTTTTTATTAGATAGTGGTAATTTTCTTCAAGGTACAATTTGGTTGCGCATAATACCAGGAATGGAAATGAATGTAAATAATTTAGAGCGAATCGGTTTTACTAATAGAAAAGTTAATTGGCATACCACGCCTATTACAAATCTTACAGAAGAGTATGAGGAATTTATTAAAAGAACGGTTCTTTTTGCCAGTACTTCTGAGAATGAAGATTTAGGGTTCTTCTATGTGAATTTTGCAACTAATATTCCAAGCCTTATGATTGAAGGGTATGATTTCCTACCTCTAGAAGTAGATGCACGCTCTTTTGGGGGAGCTACCATAACACAAGTGGAATTTTGGATTGATGGTAACAAAATTAGAACAGAACGATATGCGCCATATGAATGGGGACAAAACGAGAACATTCAAGAAACGCTGGGATTATCGGGTGGTAGCCGTTTAGGAACATATCGATTTAGTGTTCGAGCCACGGATTCTCAAGGACGAATAGCGACTATCATGCGTAATTTTTATGTACGTACCCAAGAATCCATACTAAACCCATTTTAAGAGGAGTCAATTAGCATACCTTATATTGATTTTACTGTAATTATGCTTATGGTGTCTAAAGTTATAAAGGAACCGCTCCATAAGTGACGATTTTTTTAATTATAACCCCCGTCTTAGGGGTAATCCCCAGGAGTGCTCTCTTGGGGATTAGTTTCTAAATCAAGAGCTAAGCGATCTCTCAATGCAACCTAGATTATGCATTAGAACTTCGGTATGAAACTTTGATATATCATAAATGTAATGATTTTCTTAGTTTTAGCTTAACAGTTTATCTTGAGCAGAAATACTATGGTTAAATTAAAAAACCAAGTGTAACTTTTGTATTTGCAATAATTCAAAGATGTAATAGATTTTCTATTGCATAATAGGTGTTTAATATGTAATTGTTAATCAAGTTCCAGTTATGTAAAGGAGTTGTTTATTTCTTCAGAATATTTTTAGTTGCGAAGTAAACAAACTTGAACAATGTCTATCATTAGTAAATACAAGCTTAGCTTTGGTTGCCACACTCATTTGTGGAGTACGTAGGTCGACTTTTTTGGATTCTTCTGCAGTAATAATTACTTGATCTAATTGCCCGGCATCTTCCAAAAGTTCAGAATTGAACTTTATATTTTTATTTAAAACAACAGGCTCCTCTAAGTTTTTATAGCCCAGATATGAAATGATCAAGGTATAATTACCTTCAGGGGCGGTTAGTGAATAAAATTCATATTCGTTTGTTACAGTTGCGATAGAACTGCCTTCCAAGAAAATAGATGCTCCCGAAAGCGTCTTGCCATTAGATTGATCTTTTATCTATCTGCTTATCGTAAATTTTTCTTGAGCAAAACCTAACCAGGATGTAAGTAAGGTTAAAAAAAGGAGTGTTTTTTTTCATAAAGTACTTTTTAGCTCTCTAACATTGGTCTACCGAAAACCAATTACATTGGATATTAGACGTATCTTTCAATGAAGACTACTCTAGAAAAAGAGCAGGAAATTCTGCTGAAAACTTCAATATCATTTTCAAATCGGCATTAAGCATATTGAAAAATGATAAATCTATGAACAAACCATTATCTCACAAGAAACTGGAAGCACTTGTAAATAGAAAATACAGAAGTGAACTAATGAGATTTTAAATGTGTTTGCCCTGTTGTTTCGTAGATAAAGTTTTTTACTTGATAAAAAGATGTTTATTTGCGCCCTTAAAAATACGCTCTTACATAGGAGAGAGTCTTACCAGATCTATTTCTGTCGAAGATTTTCAGGAAGGGTTATATTGGTTAAAGGGATACTTTTTTCCAAAGGAATCCTTGCTAAGAAAAGTTGTTATCAAGCATTAAATGGAAGTAATCTGTTAAGATACTATTGTAATATCAATAAAAAATGACACCATAAAATGTAGATGTATGGAATTTTAACTTAAAAAATAGCATTTTCCCAATAAATAGAAAAATAAGATGATAACTAATATTTTATTTTAGGTAAATGGATTATTTTTGTAAGAAATAAGAAACTTAGAAGAGTTATAAATTATTAGTAATCTTTTTTGTATCTTAACAGTATAGAATAAAAATAACACTCCCCATATAAGCCGTTTCGTGCTTGTTATATTCTATACTATTATTGTCTTTGATGATACTTTTTGATTAAAAGATGATATTCTGCTTAACGTTAAAAACATATATAAATAATGAATATTTAATAAAATAAACTTTTATTGAAATCAGGTTAAATTTTAAGTTTAAAGCTTTTATACTTGATGAAAAAAGATGTTTATTTACATTTTAATTTTTTACGGTAAAACCATATTTTTTATGAGGGGAAATTACACTTATGCGTTTTGTAAAAAAGTAACGCTGATAGCAATTATTGCGGTTTCGAATATAACAGCTCAAACCATGAACACGCAGGATGAAATTTCTGGTACTGAATCAGAAAATTTTCAGCTAAGTATTTCAGAACTAACGAGGACGGTTAAATTTTTGGATTCTTCAGATGTAGTTTTTGCGATATATCCTAATCCGGTATCTGATTACTTTACCATAACCGGTTTTGAAGGTCTTAAAGCACTTGAGATTTACGATAAAGGAGGAAAGAAGAAAAAAACTTATTTTGGTGCAAATTTAACAAGATCAATTGGGGTCGAAGATCTTGAAAATGGTGTGTATTGGATAAAAGGGTATTTCTTTCCGAAGCAATCAGTCTTTAGAAGAATTGTGGTAAGACATTAAAGTAAAACACTACAATAAGTATGTTGCAGTAAAACATTTATAAATGATGTTTAACTATTTTATATGCACGCATAGCAAATGTTTTGTACTTTTGTATTCTAAATCACAAAAAATGTACATAAAAGATTTTGAAATTAGATGGAATGACATTGATGCCAACCGTCATTTAGCTAACAAAGCATATATAGAGTTTGCAGCGCACACTCGAATGTCATTTTTGACCGAGAAGGGATTTGATCAACGTCTGCTTGCCAAATTTAATATTGGGCCTGTAGTATTTTATGAGCATATCTATTATTTTAAGGAAGTTTTTTATGGAAAACCAGTTAAAGTTTCGCTAGAAATTCCTGGACTAAGTGAAGATGGAATGTTCTTCGAATTTAGACATAATTACTATGATTATAAAGGCCGAAATTTTGCGCAATGTGAGATGATGGGAGCCTGGATGGATCTTGGAACAAGAAAATTAATCCCATTGCCAGAAGAAATAAGTAAATTGTTAGATGCTGTAGAACGACCTAGTGATTTCAAGGTTTTGACCAAAGAGCATACCAGAAAATTTGCTAAAAAACCAATTGACCTAAATCAGATTTAGGAGTCTAATTTTTTTGTAGGCTTGGTTACAAGATAAACTCCAATAAAAACTAGTAAAGCAGATACAATTTTTACCAGATTTAACGAATCTGCTTTCATTGTAATAGCAAAGACAATAGCCAATAGCGGTTGTAAATAGATAAAGGCCGCTAGGGTAGAAGCTTTTAAGCTCTTTAAAGCATATATATTAAGCAGGTAGGTTAGAAAAGTGGTACATACCACTACAAAAGTCATTTTCCAAATGGCTTCAAAAGGCAGGGAGGTCCATGCAACCTCACTAAATTCAGAAAAGGTAACCGGAAAATTGACAACTATTCCTATTAGGAACAACCATTTCATTAACGTTATTCCATGATATTTTTGGGTGAGGGGTTTAACCAGCAATAGATATACTCCATAGGATGCTGCGTTAATAATAAACATAATGTTTCCCAAAGGGATATTGGGTGCATCTTGTCGAATTTCGGCACCAAATAAAATAAGTCCCAAAGCTCCTGTAAAACCAAGAATAATTCCAAGAGTTCTTAATACTGTGATTTTTTCTTTTATAAAGATAGCCGATAAAATAAATACCAAAATTGGTGAAATGGTAATCATTACAGAACTGTTGATAGGAGTAGATAGTTGTAAACCCTTAAAAAACATCAACATATTAATACCCATTCCAAAAATGGCGCAAACAAATAGTCTTGGCCAGTCTTTTCGTTCTATTTTTTGGTTGGGAACACGAATCGAAGCTATCCAAAACAATAGAGATGCACCTACTACTCGTAACATAATAAATCCAAAGGGTTTAATATAAGTGGGCATAACACCTTTGGCAACCGTATGATTAATGGCATAAATCAAACTGGCACCAAGAGCGGCAAGAAGTGCAAGTACTCTTTTATCCATTAATAGCACTGTTTGCTGCTTCAACCACTTTTTTACTGTTACCTACAAAAATTTGGTCATTAACAAAGATCACAGGACGTTTTAAGAAGGTGTAATGCTCTAGGATTAGATTTTTATAATCCTCTTCAGACAAATTTTTATTTTTAAGATCACGTTCTTTATATAGGCGTGCTCTTTTACTAAATAAAGCTTCATAACTCCCTGTCAAACGATACATTTCTTCTATTTGATCTTCGGTAATAACTTCTGTTTTAATATCTTGTAGTATAAAATCAGAAGAAGGTTGCAACTCTTTTATGATGCGCTTACAAGTATCGCAGGTAGACAGGTGATATATTTTTTTCATGAGGATGTATTTACATTGTTAAAAACACCACAAAGGAAATTCTTTTCTCAATAAAACTTATATTTTTGGCTAAAAATTATGACCGCCATGCAAGATCCATTAGTAATCACTCGTGTGAACCGAAAAATAGTAGAAAAAATTCTGGATAATCATACCTTAGACCAACTTAATAAAGTCCCAGAGGGTTTTAAAAACAACCTGATCTGGAACATTGCTCATATTGTAGTCACACAACAATTATTAGCGTATAAATTAAGTGGATTGCCTATGATGGTTGATGACGAGATGGTAGACAAATACCGTAAAGGTACACAAGCAGAAGGGGAGGTTACTGCAGAAGAAGTGGCCAAAGTAAAAGAATTGTTGTTTACCACTTTGGACCAAACAGAAAAAGATATTGCCAAAGGTATTTTTGAAAACTACAATGCATATGAAACCAGTACGGGATTTGTATTAAAATCTCTAGAAGATGCCATCCATTTTAATAATTTTCATGAGGGCATTCATTTAGGTTATATATTGGCACTTAAGAAAGCAGTGTAACCCGTATTTAAAATATAGGTTAGGATATAATCCCCAAAGGTTTCGAAAACCTTTGGGGATTTTTTTGTATTTGTTGTTTACCATGCGAAGTCACATGCATTCGAACATCAGTGAGTTGTTAACTTTTTGGGGATTATGGGCGAATTAATTTGCGATAAACCCATCTTCATATTTTTTATTGAAACGGGCTATTAAATGTATGAAGATCTAAATTATGATAACCATCTGGTCCAATTATCTACAAAACAATAGTCTGATCACTTTCATCACCTAGGTAGTCCATTACAAAATTGTAGGCAGTTGAGCCCCAATGCTGCTCAGTAGTTAATGTTGTATAAGACCATTCATTTCCTTTGATACACTCTCTTTTTATAATGGTAATACCCATAGCAGTGATTAATTCATCTTTTCCATTTCCGTCAGTATCTGCCATTCAGGTATAACCACTACCGCCCCAACGATGAGTAGTTGTATGTTGTTTGCTTACAAATCCTGAACCTGTAGATTGTTTGATATGCATGGTTTGTCCTCCTGGCGAAATGATATCATCTCTACCATCTCCATTAAAATCTCCCGAACGTACCCATCCTGGAGATCCTTGAAAGCTATGGCCAATTAAAAATGGGCGATTAGAAGATTTAGCAGAATACAATTCATCAATTTCTTTGATATTTTCATTGGATTCTACAGGCTCATCATTGGTATTCAATTGATCTTTTTCGCAGGAGCCCAATAATAAAATCATGGCGATTGGTGTAAATAGTTTTAGCTTTTTCATACTTTTATTTAAATTTAAGTTGAACATTTTTCTTTAAGCTACCACAGTAGTAGCTTTTGATTTTAGAAAACCAAAACTATAAACTGTTTTTTACTAGTAAATCACGAAAAAATAGGAGGATTTTCCCTAATAATAAATCCCTGAAATCGGTGTTTTTTTTATCTTAATAACCCGAGTTCGATTAATATCAAGTATTCTATAAAAAGCGTCAATGGTAGTGATTTTTCATAGTGAAGCGGAGAAAAATTGTATCGGTCTTTCGGCAAGCTCAAGATGACAAAGTTTTCAGAACAAAAAACCTAGTCACCCTGAGTCTGTCGAAGGGCAAAATTCTTAACAGAATTTCACTCAAACTGACGCATTTCAGATTAATCGAACTAAGGTTAATATTTAATCCACATTGTGGAGTTTAATTCTCAGAGGCTTTCCTCGAAATGTAAAAACTGTTTTTCAGCTGGATGCCTCGTGAGCTTGCTCCGAGGTAGTTGACTTGTACCGATCTACGCTTAATTTATAAAAATTTGATTTTTAGTGAATTTGATCAAATATAAAAGCCGTATTGCTTTATGAGTTTTGATGATGGCTTTATACAGTTTGCAACTTTGTAGCATAGCTATATATAAAAGTAAGGAAAGATAATGATGCTAACCAATAGAGTAACACTTCTAAACATTATATAAATACAAAGATGAGGTATTGTAATACATATTACCCCTACCCAAAGTAGTTCGAAGTGTTACTTTAGTAATTCGAAGGATCAAAATACTAGTTATGACCCCATAAAATAATGCTTCTAACCAGTTTTTTAGGACTTTTAAGTACTAAAGTAACGCTTATAAGCATAAGATTAATGCTTCGAAGTATTTCAAGAAGGGATGACAAGTATTAAAATAATTGCTCGAAGTACTTGTTTAATCCATCAAAGTAGTTCTGCAAGCCCCCCCCCCATAGTGAAATGCTACCTACCTTATGGACACACCTCATTGCTCTAAGAAGTTTTTAACTTCGTAGTATATTCACATATAAAAAGCTTTTTCTTAACTCATAAAAAACCAGCTACATCAAAAAATGTAACTGACCCCTTATTTTTATTTTATCACACTTATCTGACAAGGTATAACAGCCGATTGTTAACCGTACTCATTCGAAGACGAGGGATAGCGCTATATATTCTTAAAAAGCACGTATAGCACGCACATTAAAGGTATTAAGTTTAAGTATTTTGCCAATAAAACCAGTGTTAAAAATCTGTAACCAAGCTTCGTTAGTATCATACTCTGTAGAACTCCAATAAGGAGAATCAGCAAAATTACCTACGTTGCCAAGCCCTAAAGCATTTCCCTGACCGATATTCTGATACATTAAGTTTAATTCGTATCTAGAAGGTAAATACCAATCTGTAAAACCACCCGAGTCTAAGTCCTGGCATAACTCACTTGCATAACAAGAAGTACATTCACCTTGCCACCTGCGTATTCCTTGGGCATTTCCCTCTCCACTTCCAATACCATTTCCGTAGGCATAAGTATCTATGTTACTTCCGTTATACCATTGGATTCCCATACTTTGATCTGTTGCCATACTAATTAATCCATGACAACCCGAAGGATCAAGATAAAATATAATACCTCCCTGATGTGTATCTCCTATTAACAATCCACAAGCATTAGTGGTACTTATTACATTACCACCGCTAATGGCTATTCCCGTTCCGGCAGTATAAACACCTAAATTATCATGTACCCAGCTATAGTTTCCGCTTCCATCTGTTGCCAATACCTGTCCGTTGGTTCCTCCTGTGGGTAATTCAATTTCATTGGTAGCGTCTGTATCGTTATCATTTACATTATCGTTTACCCAGTTATAGTTTCCGCTTCCATCGGTTGCCAATACCTGTCCGTTAGTTCCTCCTGTGGGTAATTCAATTTCATTGGTAGCGTCTGTATCGTTATCATTTACATTATCGTTTACCCAGTTATAATTTCCGCTTCCGTCGGTTGCTAATACCTGTCCGTTGGTTCCTCCTGTGGGTAATTCAATTTCATTGGTATCATCTGTATCGTTATCATTTACCCAGCTATAGTTTCCGCTTCCGTCGGTTGCTAATACCTGTCCGTTAGTTCCTCCTGTGGGTAATTCGATTTCATTTGTAGGATCTGCATCAGCATCAGTTACCAGGTCATTAATAGCATTTTCTGCAGTTTTGGAGTGTAGCGCATACGGAACACTCATAAGTTGGCTAGTGCCCATTACTACAAATTTTGTTCCTCCTTCAATATCAATCGCTGTTTCAATATAATACGGACCGTTTGACCAATCTACATTAGCGAAACTATCTGTGGTAGTGCCAGAACCAACATCAAGATTTACCAATCCATAGGTATTGGTAGTTGTTGCAAACGTTTCGGTATAGACCACCGTACCACCAATCGCACCTTGTTGAATCGTTAATCGTATACCAACATCTTGATTATTAAGAATCAAGTTTTCTGAATTTCTCACAACAGCTTGATATTTAAACCCTTCTGGAGTTTGACTGTATGCACTAAAAGAAACAGTTAGTATAATAAAGAATAATAGTATAACTTTTCTCATAATCATCTCGTTTATTTTACTTTAACCAGTTTAAATGTTCTTAGACGTTTTTCTTCATAACTTAATATCAACGAATAAAATCCAGACGATAAATGACTCGTACCTATAGAAGTTTGTTCTACAAAAAGTTTATCTCGTAAAACTAGCTTGCCAAGCGCATCATAAATTGAATAAGTAACATTCTTGAAAGCAGTGGTTTGAATATTTAAAATATCTTCAGTTGGGTTAGGAAATATAACTACATCAAAGCTTGAAACGTGATATTCCTGGCCGACAAAATTCCAATTCGTTTGGTGAAATCCCTGGGTAAGATTGGTGGAAGTATGAATCACAACTTCTCCAATGGTAAAGTCCATAGTTCCACTTTCATTAATGTAAGAGTCTCCTTGAGTAGATATAACTTCCTGAGCATAGGTGGTTATGAACGTTATTATCAAAAAAAATCCTAAAGTAAATTTGGGCATATAGTATGTTTTGGGACTGCTAAATTAATGTATTTTAGGTAATTACGCAAAGTAGATGATGTCTGTAGCTGTACTGGTTTAGTTAGTAATTTATAAAATGCCCCCATACAAAATATTAACTATCATTGTTTCAGACTTATAGAATCACTTATGTATATAGATATATCCTGCTTGATTGGGTTGGTCACTTAGTTTTAGAATATAATAGTAAGTTCCTGCTGGGAGATCTTTTTTAGAGGGAATGGTAGCACGACCTTCAGAGACTCCTGTCCAGCTATTATCATATCCTTTTTTATGATATACCTGCACTCCCCATAAATTGTAAATGGTAATTTCGTTATTAGGATCTGATTCGATACCTCTAATGATTAAAGTATCGTTACTACCATCACCATTTGGACTCATAGCTGCATACACCAAAATGTTATCTCCGTTTTTTAAAACCGATCCAATGGTTAATACTTCATAATTGTCGGGTAAAAAAGAAGAAGAGGTAAGTGTTCCATTGGTAAAGTCTCCTGAAAAAGAAGTATTCCCCAGATTTACCCATTTTTGTTCTTGTATGCTCCATCCTACCACTCGCAAATGCGAAAGATCACCAGCCATAGAGGCAATATGACTATCGGTGTTCCAGGTAAGTGTTACCTTAGTTTCTGTTGTGCTATTTAGATCCCAAAACTCATAAGTGCTTATTATAGCAATAGAAGGGTCATGTTTCGAGGTGTCAAAATTATGAGTAAACGTAGACGGAATATTGGGGTTTTCAGAAAAATAAGCACCTAATGCTTTTCCCAAAGATCCTCCTGCTTCGATCTTCATGGGGCGAAGCATGTATTCATCTCCAATAGGAAAAGTAAAGTCTAGTAATCCCTTATTAGATGAATACCCATCAATATGGGCTGTATTGGTTTCACCCAGGTATGGGGCATCATTTTTAAAACCTAAATAAATTGTAGGTATATCCCTTGGCGTATGTATTCTTCCGCTAATAAACTCTTTGAATCGCGTTATACCTACTGGTACTTCCAGATATAAATCGTTTATGACGTGAACTGTCATATCATAAAACACAGGTTTGTTGTTTCCTGAAACTGTTAGTTCTCGATCTGCATGATAGAAAAAGGTTCTTCCATAATTATCATCAAAATCTCCATTATTAATCAAATCTGTATGAAATGATAATTGTCCTTTTTCTGCAATATGTAAAGTGCCCTTTATATGAAATTGGCTATGAGCTGTTAACGAAAAGATCATTAGAATCCGGCTAAATCTAAGTAAAGTATCATATTTCATAGTTTTTTTATTAGCGATGTGCTTCAAAGATTACCAAAAGCCCATCAGAAAAATTATCTGTATTAATAGTAAACCCATCTGTATTAAAACTTGACAAGGTTGCAGTCGTTAATCCCACTTGATCTCCGTTTTGGTTTCCGTATCTCACTCCAATACAATGTGAGCTGGACGCATATCGAGATATATCGTTGATCGAGTTTCCGTTACCTCCGTTACAGATGACCTGTTCAGAAATGGTAGCGCCATCATCTCTGGCATAACCTTTCATACTACCAAAAGAATTAGCCAAAGTATTGTCATTATCAGCATCAGGAATTGCATCATTATCATCATTAATATCGCTTGATTCAATATTGGCATAAGCGGTAAATATGATGGATGAAGGTTGAAACGGTAACCCAGTAATATCCAGATCACCAGTAGCCGAAATTTGAAAAGAACCCACATATACCTGTGGTCCTGTAGATATTTTTTCATAGCCACTACCCGTATAAATATATATATGGTTAGTATCCAAACTGTACACTACAGATCCAGAAGTTGGCGTAGTTAGATTGATATCGGTATCATTAGCAACGGGTAGCCGTAATAAGGTATTGGGATCTAACTGAGAGGACACTATCCAGGAAATAAAAAGTAATGCAATAAGTAGGGTCTTTTTAATCATTGTTTTGGTGTTTATTAACTTATATATGTTCTTTTATTACACGATCATTGTTGTTGTGATATAGTTTTAAAAACCTATTCCTGGGAGTCTAATAACTGAAAACATAAACTCGAGATCAACATCTACCTTAGCATTACCTCCATTATCGCTATCTCCAATATTAACACTAAACCCATTTACGGATTGATTATAATAGGAGATTCCGGGATCATCATAATTATTGCCTCCAGCTGGAGGACAATTACCACCACAATCAAGATGTGAAACCTGAATAATATAATTAGCGCTTGATAAAGGCGTACTAAATGTCACTGTATAATCTCCGGTATTGTCTCTGGTAATAGATGCATTATAAATGGATGCAACAGACCCGTCACCATTTATTTTACCAGCAGCATATATAACGGGTACCATAATAACGTCTCCATCGGTTTCTACAGCTAATCCTGCTTGGGGAACTTTATTTGTTGAAAAATCGGTGTTTTCATTTTGGTAAGGCTGCATTTGTAACTGTCCGTTTTCTGTGGCAGGTGTTCCTTTAATGATATAGTCACCTCCGTCGGTACTAATTGTCATGTTTCCTGTTCCTGCCGCAGAAGTTGCCTGAAGAGTAGTATTGTTACCAGCAGTTATGACGTCTAATTTAGTGCCGGAGGTTTCTCCAATTCTTACCAGGGTTCCTGTTCCATCAACATGTAAGTTAGCATCGATGCTATTTCCTGAAAAATCCCCTATACCTACATTTCCATTTTTGTATATATTAGTATCACTGAGATCTGCGGATAAGATTGTTCCTTGTTTTGCCCAAGTATCTCCTAAATGGTTTAAATCAAATTCTGTAAGTATATTATTTTCTGAAATGGTTAGCACATCGGTATTTTCATCAAAACTTTGTCCGGTAATAGAAGTAGTAAACTGTTCTGAAGCTCCATTTTCGTCTTCGTATTCTAAAATTCTAAATGCAGTAGTAGATGAAGAGGTATTGGTGCCACTAATAGTGTTATCATCATTAAGATCTGTGATGGTTTCTATAATATTTGTTGATGTACCCGAAACACTTTTATGCGTTGCTATGGTATTTCCGGTAGTGACCACTTGTGTAACTTCAGAATCTAAATTGGTCAAAGGAACAGATAACGTTCCACCACCATCAATAATTTGAAGATTTGCTCCAGAAACAGAAAAAGTAGTATTATGTTCATTCGTCGCATCTTTATCAAGATCAGCTGCATCTGAAGCCGTAAGTTGTGCATTGGTAGCAAAAGTAGTATCCAAATCAACACCTTTATCACCCCCAGCATCAGTAACATTTAGGGTAGTACCGTCAAGAGCAACAGCCGTGTTTAATTCATTAGTAGCATCTTTATCCAAATCAGCTGCGTCTGAAGCCGTAAGCTGTGCATTGGTAGCAAAAGTAGTATCCAAATCGACTCCTTTATCACCCCCAGCATCTGTCACATTCAGGGTAGTACCGTCAAGCGCTACCGCTGTGTTTAATTCATTAGTAGCATCTTTATCCAAATCAGCTGCATCTGAAGCCGTAAGCTGTGCATTGGTAGCAAAAGTAGTATCCAAATCAACACCTTTATCACCCCCAGCATCTGTCACATTCAGGGTAGTACCGTCAAGTGCTACCGCTGTGTTTAATTCATTAGTCGCATCTTTATCCAAATCAGCTGCATCTGAAGCCGTAAGCTGTGCATTGGTAGCAAAAGTAGTATCCAAATCAACACCTTTATCACCCCCAGCATCTGTCACATTTAGGGTAGTACCGTCAAGCGCAACAGCCGTGTTTAATTCATTAGTCGCATCTTTATCCAGATCTGCTGCATCTGAAGCCGTAAGTTGTGCATTGGTAGCAAAAGTAGTATCCAAATCAACACCTTTATCACCCCCAGCATCTGTCACATTTAGGGTAGTACCGTCAAGTGCTACCGCTGTGTTCAATTCATTAGTCGCATCTTTATCCAGATCTGCTGCATCTGATGCCGTAAGTTGTGCATTGGTAGCAAAAGTAGTATCCAAATCAACACCTTTATCACCCCCAGCATCTGTCACATTTAGGGTAGTACCGTCAAGCGCAACAGCCGTGTTTAATTCATTAGTAGCATCTTTATCCAGATCTGCTGCATCTGAAGCCGTAAGTTGTGCATTGGTAGCAAAAGTAGTATCCAAATCAACACCTTTATCACCCCCAGCATCGGTAACATTTAGGGTAGTACCGTCAAGAGCAACAGCCGTATTTAATTCATTAGTCGCATCTTTATCCAGATCTGCTGCGTCTGATGCCGTAAGCTGTGCATTGGTAGCAAAAGTAGTATCCAAATCAACACCTTTATCACCCCCAGCATCTGTCACATTCAGGGTAGTACCGTCAAGTGCTACCGCTGTGTTTAATTCATTAGTCGCATCTTTATCCAAATCAGCTGCATCTGATGCCGTAAGTTGTGCATTGGTAGCAAAAGTAGTATCCAAATCAACACCTTTATCACCCCCAGCATCTGTCACATTTAGGGTAGTACCGTCAAGTGCTACCGCTGTGTTCAATTCATTAGTCGCATCTTTATCCAGATCTGCTGCATCTGAAGCCGTAAGTTGTGCATTGGTAGCAAAAGTAGTATCCAAATCAACACCTTTATCACCCCCAGCATCTGTCACATTTAGGGT